>JAJZYV010000097.1 GCA_021797955.1 Thermoplasmata archaeon | reverse complement strand
TGAATTATTCACTTTAATTATCGGTTACCTTCATGTTGTTCCTGTACCTGACCCCATGATATCACCATAATATGCAATAACCCTGTAATTATATCCAACAGGCAGAGGGTCAATGGAATAATATGGTACAATATTTATTGTCTCGGATTGACCTGAATGGAGGGTTATGTTTGTTGAAGGTTTCCACAGATACATGTTTGCATTGCCTATTGGTTGGGGAAGCACAAATCTGAACAGCACACCTGTATTCAAAATTGTTCCTCCATGATATGTAATGTTTACAGACATATCATCAACGAAGCCTGTAGCGTTGTAACCTTTTACAGAAACGGAATTTATAGTAAAATTACCTGGGTTATTTACCACGCCCTGGTTGAATCCCACAGCAATTGAACCAATCGTGATAATAATAAGAATTGCGGCTACAACCTTTCTGCTTTTTATCCCCGTGTAGTGTGTGCGCTTAACCGCCTCATGCTTTTCCCTTAACTCCATTTCTTTCTCATGAAGAAGGTCCATGAACGGAAGAAGGGCCAAAATCAGCCAGTAGAGGATATACTGCACAAAAAGCCTGTAATTAAACAGGAATATTATTATCGGAAAAGCAAAGATGGCGTACTTGATTTCCCTGTACCTCAAGACATAAAGGACAAATAGTGAGAGAGTAAGGGAAACCATTGTTATAGTAAAATAAACGTGTGGAATTGGAAGATAGCCAAGGAAGGATATTTGGGAAGGCCCAAATCCAACCCCGATCAATGGTCCAGTCTCGTTGGCAAGCATAGCACTCAAGAAGCTGTGGAATCCTATTATCATGAAATATCCGTTTACTGCAAGAAATGTAGCTACCATGGAAATAAGCCACCAGAGGGATTTCTTTTTTCCGTGTTCCTTGTAAATGAAAAATAGGAAAAATGGGAGAGTAATTGCCGGAAACTGTTTTACAGATAGGGCAAGGCCATAAAGAAAACCAGAATACTTTGCTCTTGGAAGCAGATAATATGAAGCCATCATCAGGGAAGCCCATACAATGTTGAGGTCAGCCAGGCTAACCTGAGACGAATAGATACTTATACTAAGAAATGGAAGTATTACAAGAGCTGAATTTAACCATTCCTTTCGAGACCAACCCCTGTACCATGCCAGGAAAACTGGAACCGCAAAAAAAGGCAGCATTACCAGTGAACCTTTGATATTCAGGATTTCTGCAGGTACCATAGTTATGAATGAAAGAGCCGGATAAGTGAGGTAATATACGTATCCGCCAGTTGTCAAAGGAGTATTGGCATAGATAGGATATCCGTAATAACCAAACCCGCCTGCAATGTTGTTGAGATTGTAAGGATTGAAACCATGCAGGAACAGATGTGCCGAGTAAAGGTCAACTACAGACTCATCCGTCGGGAATTTCATTGAATATGAATAAAACAGGTATGTAACAAACATAATAGTGCCCAAGACGAATAAGAAGAAAAGCAGTGAGAGTGTTTTTTCATTCTGGTTTAGTTTTTCACGGAATATGATAAAATAGGCAATAATAATTATTGGAATTCCGAAAACTCCATAGTAAACTGGGTCAGGAGTTGTGAACACTGGAAGTGAGGAAGTTCTTCCAAGTGGGAGTATAACAACCAGTGCCGATATTATTATGAGCATGATGGAAACAGAATCGTGTTTCACATCACTTCGTCGTGTTGCCATGAAAACACATGAAAAGGCTAGAACCACATCTGCCCACTCAAAGAACCAGGCAGACATGCTTAGATAACCGGATGAATGCCAGGTTGCAGTTGCTCCTACAATAAGAAAACCGGCCATTGTGAGGAATGCAAATCGGAAATCATGAGGAATACGTGGTATCATTCTGATTGCTCCCTTATCGATTTATTTTCCATTAAATGAAGCCCCTCATAGCCACAGTCTACCTTATTCATCCTGAATCCTTATCT
This sequence comes from Thermoplasmata archaeon, assembly GCA_021797955.1. Next base: position 4,946 of record JAJZYV010000097.1, on the reverse strand, counting down.
CTATTATTTTAAACACGTTGAAATCCACACATGATCCACGGTAAACACTTTTAATTTTCTTGGCGATCTTTTTTACACATCCCAACTCTTCAATCCTCTTTTAATTGCTGAATAGTCTATAAAGGAATCATACTAACGCTCATGTTTCAGACAAGAGTGGACCCAGTATAAAGACCAGCATGGTTCGTGGATGTTATTTCCTCGAAATAATGGAATTGAATTTCTAAATTAAAGATTGCCAATAATTTAGAAACTCAAAGAAATTTGTCTTCTTAATAACAATCATATGGTTGCGATGATTGTGTATTTAGAATTTCTACAAAGATCCACACGCTAGAATAGAACGATTTGTTCCAACAAATGGATAGACGATATTTTCATTCCTGCCTTAGCAATCAAAAAAATGTTCAAACCAATTACATGCATCGAAGACCGCTTATATGTTATAGACGGTGGGGACTAGGATTCAAATTTCAAGGATTTTCAAATTATACCCTCATATCGAGAAAAACAGCACAAAATTTTATTTCCAAATTTTTATTATCAACAGGATGGAGAAGGATATAAAGTCGGTGGGAATAGTCCTTTTCACAAACTTAGGAGTTGGAGCAGGAACAGAAGTTGTGGCTGAAAAACTCAGCGCAGAATTTGTTCGCCTGGGTTATTTCGAAGAAGTAAGTATTATTCAGACCAATTTTATGGGTTTTTCAGATACTAATGATAGGATAGGTTTTCAGAAGCGAGATGGCGTAAATTTTAAGATTGTAAAGTCACCATTGGAGATTGCACTATTTCGGAAACTTATGAGGTCAAAACCTCTTCAAGTAGCATTTGGAGACATTCTATATACACTCCTGTACGCAATACTCAACCTGAGAAAAATAAGACAAGTGTCCAAGAACACTGATTTCTTGATATTTATGAACGCCACCGACGCTTGGAGCTGGTTTTTATTTGGGGCGAAAACTACAAATTACGTGATTACTGGGGAGAGAGGCTTCCCGGATAAGAGAATATTATTAAATGCCCTCAACAAACATGCAGATGGTGTCCATTTCCTCACGAAGAAACAAATGGACTCCTACAACCTCCTCACACATAATGCATTCACTATTCCAAATGGTGTGAATAGTCACGTTTTTGTGCCAAAATCATCAAACGATTTAAAAAGAAAAACTAGGTTCATATTTGCAAGCAGACTTGAAAAGAATAAAGGGATAGGGGAGCTGATCCAATCTATAAAGTCTCTTGTGGGGCAAAAATTCTTTGAATTCTATATTGCTGGTGCAGGTTCGTATGAGAAAGAATTGGAAAATGGAAGTGAAGAGGGTGTTCAATTCGTTGGCCATATGAACCAAGGAGAACTAGCAAAATTATTCCAGACCGGAGATGTTTTTGTTTTCCCTTCTTACGGGGAAACGTTTGGAAATGTTGTTATTGAGGCGGTTTCCTCAGGCCTCTTTGTCTTGGCATCTGATTCCCTTAGGGGGAATTTCGATGATTTGGAGAGTATTGGTGCATTAAAATATGTAGACATTAATCCGGAGAATCTTGCAAAAGAAATTTCAGCCCTCATTGGATTCAGACTCGACTTAAAGAAGAAAGAATTTTTTCATGAATATGTTACTAGACATTACGACTGGGCGGTAATTGCTGAGAAGTGGTACAAAAACATTACTAAGTTAAGACACTAAAAAGTGAAAGAAACATTACTAAGTTGCAAATATTTTTGATTCCCACTTTCGTTCTATATTTTATCTTTAACCAATGATGAAAATTGAATTCTTTAAAATTATAATTACCACCTTATAAATAATGTATAACGAAAATATTTTAAAAACAACAACAATCTATGTCTAGTCTTGTCTAGCCCAATCACTACTACATCAAAATTTAGAAGGATTTCTATTAGCGGAGCTAAATGATAATGTTTGAACCCGAGAAATCTGACAATATAAAAGTGAAAACCTCTATTCTTATATTTACATATGATAGAATTCAATTCTTAAGAAATGCTGTTGACTCTGTGAAATTGGCTACTGAGGGTATGGACAACTTAGAGATAATAATATCTTCTTGCCTAAACTCGGAAAAGATAATTGCCGAAGTAGGATCTGAAAATTTGACTTTTATCACTCTTTCAGCCAATATGAGCTATGGAGAACGGATCGTTGAAACCATAAAGAAATCAAATGGTACAATACTCTTCTTTTTGGAAGATGATGATCTCTTTTTGCCTGAAAAAATCAAAAAAGTAATCTCAATTTTTAAGGAAGATGAAAGTGTAGTTGCCGTAAAGGATATCCCATTAAAAATAAACAGTGAGAAATCATTAGATTCAACCAAATATGACTCCTCATCAATTTTAGTATCTGCTTCCGACAGAGACGAATCAATTAATCTTGGGGCAATGTCATTAGATGTATTCAGCAGACTAAAGAAGAGTGGAACTTTCCTAAACCCTAGTACAATGGCAGTTAAACGTTGTGCTTTAGAAGAAAACTTTGACATCCTCTTGTGCAGCGACCCGGCAGATATTATGCTAATGGGTTCCATACTTAATCATACCGGAAAATTGAAACTACTAAACACTCCGCTCACAATTTATCGAATCCATTCTTCCAATGATTCGGGCCTCAGTAAGAATTCTGCCCCAGAAACAAATTTCAAGAGGTTTACTGAAGTTCATAAAAAATTTTTCAAAGGAATTTCTTCTGCCTGGTTATTAAAACAAAAGATGAACAATGTGTGCAAATTGTTGATCTACTCTGTTTATGGCTACGAGAATTATATAAACAATTTAGTTAGGGTTCGACCGAATAAAGTTGGTTTCATAGTCTCTGTTTTTTCTGATTTGCTGACTGAAATGAAAATATCAATGAATTTAGGCAAGAAACCGTCCTTCATCAGTATTACAAGAGATATGATAAGAAAGATCAAGGAACGAGTGCCACTTGTATTCATTTACACAGTCAGCAAAAAAAGGGCTATTGAGAGGCTTAAAAATTATTTGAGCCAATGACTATTAAACATCTTTGATGTCTGAAGATGAATAACAAATCATAGCTGACAAATAAGTGTTTAATAAATTTCCAAATAAATAATAAAGAATAACAACATATATTGTGGTTTAATCAAAATTCGCAATGATTACAGGCCTGAGTTTGTTAATCTTTTCAAGAGATGATACAGAATTTGCCAAGGACTTAATTTATGATTTAAAGGAATTCGTCTCAGAGATTGTTATTATCGATAGCAGCTTGGATTACGAACATCAAAATCTGAAATCGTGGGTCGAGGAATTAACAGGTGTTAGTATAAGGGTCTATTTTGTGCCACCACTGGGATATCCTGACATGATGAGGCCCTATGGAATAAGCAAATGCAGCAATGATTGGATATTATTGATGGACGTAGATGAAAGGGCAGGTCCGGAATTCAAAAAAACTTGCATACTATCATAGATTCTAACGTGTCTGATGTGTATTCAATTTATCGATATTCTGCTGCAAATCCAAATGCAAAAATCTCAGGTGTTGGCACACAACAGATAAGGTTATTTAAGAATGGTTTTTTGGATGAAAAAGGTATCCTGCACAGACTTCCAAAATCCAAAGGTCGATATGCGGTTTTACCAGAGAAATACTATATTACCCATATGATGCACGACAATTCATTTAGGTGGAAAGAGTACGGAGTTTTAGACAAACTTTCTCGCATTACTTATGCAGACCTCCCTGATAGATTTCTGCGTTTCGTCAGACTTATAATGGCAATTAATAAGTAATCAGGAGAAGAAGAAATTCCTTTGGCCCTATACTTTACATTCTATTTATCTAAAGAAATCTATTCGTCATTACTTGCGAAGAATGTCCACAGATTAGTTGGTTCGTGGAAATGGGCACTTAACAGAACAAATATCGTATCAATGGAACAAAAGCGGGACAAAGATGGAACTTTCCAAAACATAACTAAAAAAATAAATAAGGTAGGTATAGTGGATTTTCTTCATTTAGATAACCCAGCAGATGTAGAAAAGCTTGCTGTAGAATACAAAAAATACGGAGTCGTAGGGAGTGAACTATTGTTAAAACTATTGCCGGAACAATACAAGAAAGAAGAATTTTCATTAATAGGAACTGTGTTGCATAACACATGCAATAATTCTTCTTGAAAATAGGATGGGTGTTGTTTGTGTGGAACAACAACCCAACTGTTCATGGAGAGAACAGTAATAAAAGGATATGGTCCCTCTACAATGAATCGCTTGTCAGACGCATGAAGGATATCCTTGATCTCAAGGATATGGAGAATTACAGGCATGAACTGAAGAAACAGAACAGGAAGAAGAACGGAAGGCCCTTTATTCTTCCGGATAAGATCATTGAGATCCTTGCAAGAATAAGGGCAGTGTTCAATGCTTCTTTCAGATCCCTTGAATCTTACATGAGAATTTTCCAGGAGATTCTCGGAATACCGAGAATCTCTTACACGTCAATATTCAGAAGAATAAGGAAGATCAGGGTACCTGAGATCATCAATCCCTCATCCTCTGTTGCCATAGATTCAACAGGCTTCAAGACCACAATCAGGGGAGATTGGCTGTCCAACAAATGGGCAAAGAAGAGGAAAGGGTGGATCAAGCTCCATGTCTCGGCAGACACAGAGAAGATCATGGCATCCCGCATTTCCATCACAAAGGAGCACAGCCATGATGCCACTCAGTTCCCAAAGCTCATAACTGGCCATGAACAGAAGGTGTATGCGGACAAGGCATACGATTCAAGGAGCATATTCAATCTGTTGAGGAATAATGGCAGCGAGGCCATTATTCCCCTGAGGAAGAACTTCAGCACATTATCGCGAACATCTCCCCTCAGGGGTAAAACAGCAAGGGAGATCAAGAAGCTGGGAGAGGATGAATGGAAACGTGTCCATGAATATGG
>JAJZYV010000096.1:1597-6933 GCA_021797955.1 Thermoplasmata archaeon | reverse complement strand
GAACAGAATACGTACATGGAAAAAAGCATTCTGTATATCTGAGCATCATTAGAGAGACAAATCTGAGGCAGGATTCATAAATGATAAGAAATCAAGTGGTAAAATGTTACTTAAAAGTGTTGTTGAGATATTTAATAAATTTCCATTTACAGAAATCTAGCTTAGTTTAATGAATATTAAGAGATTTTAGAAATTTGTCTCAACTTCTCACATTAGTGAAAGTTAAATATTCGAAACGTAAATAGTAAATTATATTATTGCTTAATTTAATTTCGTTTGGGATTGAGTGAAGATTGCAATAATTGTTAGAGTGCTCTGGCCAGGCGGGGTCCAGAGAATTGCGTTTGCTGAGACCAATGGGTTATTAAAACTGGGTCACAAGGTAGATTTGATTTTTATTAGAGATACAGGCAGACTACACTACCCGGGTGACGTTCCATCAAGAGTATTGTTCGATTCGTCCATAAGAAACAGAATCTTAGGAAGAATTTTCAAAAGAATAACACATATTTACTCTCCTCAGAGAGGTGATGATGCTACTATTGATATAGACCTTATTCGAAAAGCTGAAAAAAGTCTCAAGGGTAATTATGATATAATCTATTACTTTGACGAAATTTCGGCATTCTTTTCGCGCCGAAATAAGAAAAAATATGGACATAAAGTGATTGTTTTAATACATGAGGTATATTTAGATGAAGGACCATTCTTACAAAGATTTCTTCAGAGAAGAGCAATTAAATCTGCAGATCTTGTTTTAACAAATACGAAATATAATTTAGAAAAGATAAAATATCATGGTTATGATAATGTCTATGAGCTATATCCAGGTTTGTATATTAATGATGAAGTGCCTAATTTTGACTCACGAACAAATATTGCAATTTCAGTTACAATGTGGGATTTTGGAAGAAATCCAGAAACCCTAATAGAAATTGCTAGTAAACTAAGAACAGGAAAAATAATAATTTGTGGTGATTGGACAGATTATAATTATATGAATAAGATGAGGAATATAATTAAACAAATGGATTTGGATGAAAAGATAGAAATTACAGGTCCAATAGATGAAGAAGAGATGTTGAATTATTATAAGGATGCAAAAGTTGCATTACGTTTTGGATATAATGAAAAAGGACCTGGAATGGGAAGCCTTGAAGCATTATGTTGGGGGATTCCTCTTATCATCAATGAAGGAATTGGATCTAGGGAAATAATTGAAAATAATAAATCAGGTTTCATAGTGGATGAAAGTGATCCAAATATGGTTGCAAATCTTATTGAAAGTCTCTTTAAAAATAAATTTTTGTGGGAAAAAATATCAAGTGAGTCTTTGAAGAAATCGCTATCATTATCATGGGATTTTCATAACAGAAAGCTTGGAGAATTGATTGATACTTTAAAGGGAAAATGATTAGTGAAGTTATGTTTTTATATGTTGTAATAACGTCTGGTTAATATAGAAATTTAAGATGATATTTTATGAATGATGATGACACAGAAAAAATAAAGATCTTACTTATAACTCCGGATATATACCCCTTTCAGAGAGGTTATGGTGGTAGGAATCCAATTCAAATTTATAATACTCTTACAAGTATGGGTTATATTGTGAAAATCATTGCATCTGTGCCCGATAACGAATTAGATCAAGCAGAAATAAAGAGTCTGCCCAAAAATGTTGAAATATTAACATTGAACACATCTTCCATCTTATCTAAAGACTTTTCTTATCTTCTTCCACCTCATTTCTCTGAAATAAAAAGACTAAGATCCATTTTTCTGCATGAAAAATATGATCTCGTTATACTTAACGATTTCATCTGGTCATTATCCTTTCTATCAATTATTCTAATGGGAAAGATGAATAGAAAAAAAACCATAATGATAAACCATGGTATTATAACACGCAGAAAATTCTTATTCAACATAATGTTAAATTTTTTTAATGCTTTTATGTCTAGAGTGATACTTACAGATTTCGTTGGAATCATTTCATACAGTAATAAGTCATTTGAGGAACTCAATGAACTTCTTCCTCGGGGAATGATGCATGTAGTACATCCTTTATGTATTGATATTCCTAAATTTGTGATAGATTATAAGAATAGTTTTATCAATTCTTCCTTGGATACAAACAATAAATTTGGAATTTATAGTGAATTCATTTTTTCAATTGGTACAATATCTTATCACAAAGGATACATAGTTCTCATCAAGGCATTTCACTCTCTGTTGAATATTTTTCCCAACATTATTCTAGTTATAGCTGGAAACATAACCCCTTACACAGAGGAGCTAATAGATTTTAGCACAAATTTAGGAATTGCCTCAAAGGTAAGATTTATAGGAGCAATAACCGATTCTGAAAAATTTTTTCTTATGAGGTCTTGCACTGTTTTTGTGGTCCCCTCCTTAAAAGAAGGATTCGGAGCCAGCGCGATGGAAGCTGATGTGCTTGAGATCAAGATAGTGGCCACTGATACTGGAGCTCACAGAGAAATACTATCGGGAAACAAATTCGCAAGGATATCTGAACCAGGCAATGAAAATGATCTTTATAAGGCAATAATTGAGCTAACTTCCTTGCTAGACACACCATCTAAACGTCTGAATGTTGAAAAACTTGATAAATACTCATGTGACTCTTTATGCTCTTTTATTATTTCCATATATAAAAAAACCGATCAAAAATAATTTCTTGATGACGCATAATTTATAGTCAATTTTGAAATAAATAAACTTTGTGAGCACAGCATTTTGAGATTCAGGATTTTTAAATAGTTCATTGTCCATTTATAACGTATTGGATGAGCAGTAAATTGAAAAACATTCACAAGTTATAAGTATAGAGGATGAACAGATGCAGAATGATTTAGATTTTACAAAACGATAATAAATTGTCTTCTACAAGAAATTAATAAATGCCAAAATAATACTATTTACTAAAACTCCAAATTTAGCGAAAATTAGTAAATTTAATTTGAAGGATTGAATCGAAGAGTACTGATGCAAACAATTTTTTATATGCTCTAGAAATTAGAATATTTTACTATTGATTCCAATTGTTTTTGCCATTGTTCCTTCAATACCATCTCTATCCCCAATGATTAATGAATTTTAAGATCGATATCAAAATCTTCCATTGCCTGATTTATCATTCCAATTTTGGGTTTCCTGCTATTGCATTGATCGTCAGGAGTACGCGGGCAATAGTACTTTTTTGCTATATTTACACCTTTTGTTTTTAATATACGCAGAATTTCATCATTAAAGATATGAAATTTACTCTTTGAAAAAAATCCACTTCCTATGCCTGATTGGTTTGTTATGATTATATATTCTTTCATTATTAATATTGCATATTTGTACAATTTTAAGTCTGAAATATTGTGGCAATAGGGGCAATCTTTATTAATCGTTCCATCTCTATCAATAAAAAGGGCCTTTTATTCATTCTGATAAAAGATATATTTAAACTAGTTTAATTTTTCTTATATCTGGTAATTTTAACATCAAAAAAACATTATGTCTGAAAATAACGATTGAATGTGAACAAAGAACATTTGAGAAATACTTGAAAGATGGTTCTATCATAAGAAATTCATTGGATATTAATAAGATATATGAATTTGGGATTGTACTGTCCAAATAATTTCATTCTGGAAATAAATTGATTGTAATGGGAAATGGAGGTAGTGCTGCTGATGCACAGCATATCGCAGCAGAGTTCGTTGGAAGATTTGAACGTGAAAGACAGCCATTCCCTGCCCTTGCTTTACATTCAAATACTTCATCCATAACTGCAATTGGTAACGATTATGGTTTTGAACGAATATATTCAACACAAATTAAAACTTTTGCAATGAACGGAGATTTTGTCTTAGGCTAAGTACAAGTGGAAATTCCTCAAACGTAATTAAAGTATTGGAAGTTCCTAAGGAAATTAGTTATAATAATTATGGAATTACTGGGATCCCAGATGGAAAAATGTTGGAAGTGTTAGGAGAAAATAATATTATCACAGTAGAATCTAAAAGAACTTCTTTTATTCAAGAATGCACAATTGCCATAATCCATATTTCCTCAAAAATAGTTGATGATTTGATGTAATGTTAGACAACTCAAGATTGTTGCTTCCAAAACACCATTGAGGATGACATTTTCCGGAGGAGGTACTGATCTTCCAGAATATTTCAAAAATTATCACAAGGTGCTGTTTTATCTTCTACAATAAACAAATATATTTATGTTACTGTAGCTGAAAATTTCAATAAGGATGAAATCAGGATAAGCTATTCAAAAACTGAAAATTCTCTAAAATCAATTGACCAGATTGAACATCCAACTGTGCTTGAAGCACAAAGAATGCTAGATATAAAACCTGGAGTTTAAATTATAAGCATCACTGAAATCCCTTCAGGAGGGACGGGATTGGGATCTTCTTCATTTTTAGTTGGCCTCTTAAATGCGTTGCATACTTGGATAGGAGAAGTAGTATCACCTAAGCAATTAGCTGAAGAGGCAGTAAAAATTGAACGAGACACACTTCATGAACCTGGAGGCTGACAAGATCAATACATTACTGCATATGGAGGAATTAATCTTTTTGAATTTTTAGTGATGGAAATGTAAACGTTAAAAAACAATTGCTTCATAGTGAAGAACTGAAAGAATTGCAAAACAGGTTAGTTATGTTTTATACCGGAACAGAAAGGAAATCTTCAACTATACATAATGAACAGATATTAGATATATCTAAAAATATCGATACATATAATAAAATGAGAAAACTTGCCGTTGATTCTTTTGATGCAGTTGTCCAAAGAAATTGGACAAAATTAGGCGAATTGCTTAACGAAAATTGGTTTCTTAAAAAAAGTTAAACACTAAAATTTCAAACTCACAAATAGATTTGTGATATAACAAGGGAATAAAAGCTGGAGCAAATGGTGGAAAAATAATGCGAGCTGGCGGAGGAGGTTTCTTATTATTCGTATGTGACCCGGCAGATAGACCTACAATAATATCTGAACTGAATGAACTTCAAGTGGAAGATGTAAATCTGAAACCATTTGGTTCTAGAATTGTTTATCTGGAATGAATGAAAATAAAATTAGTTAATTTCATAATTTGTATAAAATTCCAATTCGTTGTTCCTAAAATTAGGAATATATAATGAAAAGAAATCTAAAACATAAAATTTGAAATTAAAGCTTAATACTTGAAAGTTGTTTTTCTTATTCGAAATATAGAGGTTCAGATAATGAAATATACCATTATGCATTTTGGGAACCAAGGGCGCGTGGCCAAGCATGGATATGGCAACAGCCTCC
>JAJZYV010000096.1:0-1587 GCA_021797955.1 Thermoplasmata archaeon | reverse complement strand
GAATTTTACCTTCTTTTCCCCTTCTTTTTCCACATATTCAGGCTCAATTATGAGAGGATAGTCATTGTTGAAAGAAAGCTTAAGTTTCTCAGCTGAACCAGTTGATTTTATGATTCTCATGAGGTAGTCTGATGGATAGCTACTCTTTGATCCACCTCTTGACACAAGCTCAACACAGTTTTCTCTATCGAGAATAAGCTCTGCGTCTTCTGATTCAGTCTTTGACGATATGACAAATCTTGAATCCTCTATAGAGAGTCTCACGGAATCCCTTACATCAGTTGTGGCCTTTAATCCCTTCTCTATCTCAGACTTGCTTACAACTACATAATTCTCAGGATTCACAGATGGAAGTTTTGGGGCAGTCATGTTTCCATATTCAAGGAGAGCTATGCTTTTACTCAGGTTTCCCAATGTGAATTTAAGTTTGCCAGGAGCATTTACAATGTTTATGATCTCACTGTTTCCTCCGAGTTTCAATACGTTTTTAACCCTTTCAAGCTCAAGAGGTATATCTGTTTTCTCACTTACTTCGTAATTTTCGAATACTGAATTTGAAACAAAAAGATCTGCCATTGCAACCCTTGCACTGTCTATGGCCCTCACATGAATTCCATCGGATTCGAACTCGAACTTGGCCTCTCCGGTTATGGAATTTATTATGTCTATAATTTCTTTCAGAGTGCCTATGGTTGTGGTTAGTTTCATGTCAGGTAATATGTATGAAAGCAAATAAATGTTTCCAAATACGATCATAGTATGTTACCAAACAAGATCAAATAGTAATTGTAATGGGTAAAAATTTATGGAAATCTTTTCGTTTCGAATAAAATCAAATTATGTGTGGAATTCAATTCAATAGTATTTAAAAACTCTTATGGAATTATATTCCTTATGGGACTCTTGGGAACAATCACAGAAGAATATTTAGGAGGATTAGCTTATTCGAAAGAAATCAAAAGAACTTTCTCCATTCCAAGAAATGTTAGTGATATTGTTGCGATAACAGGACCCAGGCGAGTTGGAAAGACATTTTGTGTACTGAAAGAGGTACAAGCCCTCCAAGAGGTGGGTGAAAACACAATATATGCATCCTTTGACGATCCTTCAGTTTCCAATATGGATGAAAGGAAATTTGCTGAGCTTGTAAGGCAGGAATATCCTTATGGAAAGGTGAATCTCTTTCTTGATGAAATTCAGGATTGGAAGAACTGGGATCATAATGTCAGATGGTTACATGATGTCAAGGATTTCCAAATTGTCATAACTGGTTCCCCTTCTTCTCTTCTTTCCTCTGAAAAACCCTCCCATTTAAGGGGAAGATATATTTCAAGAACACTTCTACCATTATCTTTCTCTGAAATCTATGCACCAGAGAACAAGCAGACGTTCAGAGAAATGGGGATATTGAGAAATAATCTTGAAGAGTATATGAAATGGGGAGGTTTTCCTGAAGTACATTTACAGAAATCAAGGGAGAAATTGGTGAATATACAGGAAACCATGTTTTATCGTGATATTATAGAAAGACATGGTGTCAGGGATTTGAGTCTTTTCAGGGAATTTTTTAACTATCTGCTTTCAAAT
>JAJZYV010000095.1 GCA_021797955.1 Thermoplasmata archaeon | reverse complement strand
TAATTCGAATGAAATCTCCATGTGGAAAGGAGATTAATTTGACTTTGAAATGTTATTTACCACTTCTGCAAATATATCAAGGGACCTTTCCAGGAGTTTCTGTTCAATTGTTAAGGGAGCCATAAATCGGATAACATTTGCGTAGTGACCACAGGTATGTATTAACACTCCCCTGTTGAACATTTCTGTCTTAATCTTCTGCGCCAAATCCCCATATGGTTCTTTTGTCTTTTTGTTCTTGACAAACTCTACTCCGATCATGAATCCTAATCCTCGTATATCTCCAACATGTTTGTTTTCAGACTCAAGTTTTTTTAGGCTTTCCATAACATATTGCCCTTTCTTTCGAACCTCTGCCATGAATGATTCGTTTTTTAATTTCTGAAGAATCACATTACCTGCGGCTAAACCAAGTGGATTTGCTCTGTATGTACCAAGATGAAAACCTGATGGAATATCCTTATCATAATCCTGATTATAGGCAATCATGGATATTGGTATTCCACCCCCCACACTCTTTGAAATTGTCATAATATCAGGGGTTATATTGTAATGCTCAGAAGCCCAAATTTTCCCTGTTCTACCTATACCTGTTTGAACTTCATCAACTATTAATGGCACATTGTACTTTTCCGTAACTTCTCTTAAAAGTGGCAAGAAATTCTTAGGTGGCACAATGTATCCACCTTCTCCCTGAACAGGTTCAACTATCACTCCTGCAATGCCGCCTATACCTGAGTAAGGATCTGTTATGAGATTCTCCAAATTTTCAACAACTATTTTTGACATTTCTTCAGGTTCAACCTTTTGCGGGAATCTATATGGGTATGGGTATGGAAGATGATAAGTATTGATATAATCGTTTCCAGAGTATTCTCTATAATGAGGGTTTGCCGTTGTTGAAACTATATTTCCTGCAATGCCATGATATGAACCTCCGAATGCAACGATTACCTTTTTCCCGGTTTTAAATCGGGCCATTTGTATTGCCAATTCACAGGCATCACCCCCTGTTACTGTGGTAAAAATCTTTGATTTCCCCTTCATTTTACCAGGAAGCGTAGAATCAAGCGTTTTAAGGAAAGAAATCCTAGCTTCCGTGGGAACTTCAGTGATGTGTGTTAATTTATCAGCTTGATTTTTTATTGCATTAATTACATCCGGATTTCCATGACCCATGTTAATAACGCTGACCCCAGCAAATAAGTCGATGAAAACGTTTCCGTCCATATCTACTATCGTAGCATTTCGTCCAAAATCAAAGGCCGTCCTGAAAATCTTTGTGTATGATCTGGATTCAGTTTCTAAAAGATCTTGTTCCCTGAGCATTCCTGTTGATATTGGACCTGGAGGGTTTACCTTAATGTTAGGGGCCTCCATAATGCTTCCCCATTTGTTACTATTCATCATTATTAATCACTTCATACTATTATTTCCTGATCCCTGATTTTAGTCCGCAGTTCAGCTGATTTTGCATGCCCTGCAAGACCCTCTAATTTACTCTGTCTCTGTGCACGGTCTGCAAGATTGTATAATGATTCCTTTTTAATGACCTCCTGATATGTCAATATCTTTATAAAAGCCCCCACACTTAATCCACCAGTATATCTGGCAGCTCTGTTTGTGGGAAGCGTGTGGTTTGTGCCTATGAGTTTATCTGAGAAGACAACCGGGGTATCCTCATTCATAAATAGAGAACCAAAATTATACAGTTTACTAAATGCAAGTTCTTTGTTTTCTTGAGATAGGTGCAGTTCCAAATGCTCAGGTGCATAATCATTGGCTGCTTCTATTGCCTCATTTATTGTGTCACAGAGGAGAATACTACCCTTATTTGCCCATGATTCCTTGAGGATTTCTTTAGTTTCAAGAGTGCTTATATAATATTCCATTTTATCTATAACATCATTGGCAAGACTTCTTGAATTTGTGATAAGGCAACTTCTCGCGGCGGTATCATGCTCTGCTTGGGCAAGAAGATCATAGACTACCTTTTCAGTGCAGGCTGATTCATCAGCAAGAATTAATACCTCGCTCGGTCCAGCCAAAAGGTCAATCCCAACACGACCAAAAACTTGTCTCTTAGCCTCATTCACGAATTTGTTTCCCGGGCCTATTATCTTGTCAACAGGCCTAATGGATTCTGTCCCGTATGCCATAGCAGCGATGGCCTGTATTCCACCTATTGTATAAATTTCATCAGCCCCTGCCTTTAACATTCCATATAACACAGCTGGATCTGGCCTTCCTTTCCCTGGTGGTGTCATTGCAACAATCCTTTTGACCCCTGCGACTTTTGCAGGGATTATACCCATTAAAGCCGAAGAAAGAAGTGGAAATCTGCCTGCGGGTACATATACTCCTACCGCTTTTATAGGAATTATCCTCTGTCCCAAAACAGTTCCTCCTCCATCAACCTCAAGCTGCATTTCTTTGTACATTCCCATCTGGAACTCAGCAAATTTTCTGATTCTGGAAATATTTGTGTCGATTAATTCCTTAGTTGATGGCTCAAGATTGGATATTTTTTTTTCTATTTCAGAATCTGATAAGAGGAATTTCTTAAGGTCTATCCCATCAAATTTCTTTGTGAATTCAGAAACGGCTTTATCCCCTTCGTTTCTTATAGATTGTATAACAGATTGAACTGTTGCCTTCAACTCATTTGAGTCTTCCTCCGTTACTTCTGTCTCAGCTTTTATTGCCTTTATTGACAATTCAATTTCCCTCGTGTTCTTCTATCGCTTCTACTGAACCGATCTTCCTGATCTCTTCGGGAGTCCTTCTCAAAGTAAGATAGATGATGAATAGTATTCCAGCCACAAGCATAATTATGAACAGGTAGAGAGATATACTTAGTGGGTAAGCCGGTATTGGTGTAAATGATCCATAAATTGCAAACAAATAAATAGCAGTTGCAGGGATAGGTCCTAACAAAAATGGAAGCCATTTCTTGAAATCCAGCTTCATTTTTTGTTTTCCATAGACCGGCAAAGAAATGTTTGCAAGTATATGAACAACATAAAGGACGACACCATTAAGAGTCGTTACAACAGCTGCTCCTATGAATGGACCAAATAGTAAACCTGAAATCAAACTTAGGATTGTGACAAAAGAAGCTTCGAAGAGTACTATTTTTCTCGGTGAACCAGTTTTTTTATCCGCTACAGCCATGCTCTTTGGCAAAAGCAGATTATCCCTTGCCATGCCAAATCCGATTCTGCTGAATGCGTTTCCCTCGGCAATTCCATTTGAAATAAAACTATTCAACGTTATAAGAATGAATATGGTTACTCCGATCGGTCCAAGATAGTTGAACATAACTGTGAATCCTGGATTTGTAGAAGTTGAAAAGCTGCCTATATTCTGTATGCCCCATCCAACGACCATAGCGTATGAACTTATTATGTAAACTACGGCCCCAATGATCAAACCATATATGATCGCCTTTGGAACAACTTTCTTTGGAGTGTGCAGTTCCTCCGATATTGTAATGATTGACCCAAGACCTACGAAGCCAAGAACTGCGTAAAGAGTACCGAATCCCAAAGAACCTGCAGTATTACCATCCAAAGTGAATGGAACAAATGAATTATGAGTGGATGGGCTTAGAATTATAAATAGAGAAAAAGCCACTAGAACTGTCACTTCGATTATTCCTCCTATTAATGTATAATACAGAGAAGGCTTCAAACCAAAATAGAGTAAAGTAAAAATAAGAACCAGTGGAATGAACGCAAGTGGAATCCATCCATATGGGTTTGAAGCTAATTGCGGTATCAATGGCCATGTAACTCCAGCAAAGAAAAGCGTTGAAAATCCAACGAGCGCTCCCAAGACGTTGGTATAATAAAGGAGTGCTCCAAATCCTCCCAATCTCCCTCCCAATCCTGCTGAAATGTAAGAATAATAACCTCCGGCATGGCTAATCCTTTTAGCAAAGGAATAGTTCATATACATGGCTGATGCGACTCCCAATGTAGCAAGAATAAATGTTAATGGAACTGATGCCCCAACAAATCCAGCCTCTACTACAAAGAAAGAAGCTGCTGTTGCTGCTGGTGCGACATATGCTAATCCTTGAAAAATCCCAGTAAATAGTCCTCCACTGTCCTTTTTTAAATACTTGACAGACGACATGTAAATCATTACGGAAAACTTGCATTTAAACATTTTTTCGAAATGCTCTAAAATGAAATGTATAAGAAAATTATTTCCAAGAAATTATTATGGAAGGAAATAAGTTTACATAATTGTTAAATAGGAATTTAATATAGAATACTGAATTCATATGGATATTGTAGATTTAAAAATTTTGGATATTATGTCTAAAGATAGCGATACTTCCTTGAAGGAAATAGGTAAATTGTGTGGAATAAACTCTCCATCCGCTATCAGTAAGAGAATAAAGAAGTTGAGAGAGCAAAATGTAATAAAAAAGTTCATTCCGGTTATAGATTATTCAAAATTTGGTCTTAATTTTCTTGCAGTGACCTTCGTGAGAGCAAAATATGGTAAAAGCTATACAGACCGGTTATCCACAAAGTTAAAAAATGTGTCAGGTCTTATCACATTATTGGAGATACTAGGAGAAATTGATTTTGTTATGATAACATTGAATAAGGACCAAGAAACTTACAAGGAGAATATGAGATATATGATGTCTCTCGAAGAGGTGGAGAGGACAGATACTAGAGTGGTGGTAGACAATTTTATGCTTTGCGATTTTAGTAATATTAAACTTCTTGATTCCCTAAACGATAAAAAAATAAGTAGCGATTGAAAATATAGAGGGAATAAACATATTAAGGAAAATTTACTTTATATTAGATGAAATACGTAAAAGCAAGTCTATTATATGATGGCAAAACAGCTCTAAAGGATAAATACATATTATTCGATGATAAAATTACTGCTATAGAGGAAAGGAAACCATCTGATGCAGAATTTCTCGGAGAAGGAATAGTGACTCCTGCTTTTATTGATTCGCATAGTCACATTGGAATGGTTAGATCAGGAGAGCCGTCAGCTGAGGATGAATCAAACGAACAGATGGAGAATTTGTTCCCTCTTGTTCGAGCTGTTGACAGTGTTTATATGGATGATTCAGCATTTAGGGAGTCTGTTGAATCTGGGGTATTATATTCCACAGTTTTGCCAGGGAGTGGAAATACCCTTGGCGGTAGAGCCTCATTAATCAGGAATTTCAAGGCTAACATAAGCGATGCTTTTGTAATGGACATTGGAATTAAGATGGCGTTGGGTTATAATCCAAGGAGCACAACATCATGGAAGGGGACCAGACCCTCAACCAGAATGGGTGCAGCAGCACTTTTGAGGCAGAGTTTATACTCAGCGCAAAAGGCTATCAACCTTATGAAAAAAGATATTAAGGATATGGACGAAATAGAACCTCTAACAGAAGTTTTTATAGATATTCTTCAGGGTAAGTACAAGCTTATGGTTCATACCCACAAAGAGGATGATGCAAATTTACTCATTTCTCTAAAAAATGAATTTAACCTTAAGGTTGTGTTGAATCATGGCATGGATCTGCATAATTTAGCTGTCTTTAACAGAATTAAAAATAGCGGAATTCCAATAGTATATGGACCAATGGACAGTTTACCTTATAAGGTGGAATTGAAGCATGAATCCTGGAGAAACGTAGAATATTTAATGAAGTCTGGCGTGAAATTTTCAATGATGAGCGATCATCCTGTTATTCTTCAAAGAAATCTCTTCCTAACAATGAGACATTTCCTGAGATTTGGTATGGAAAAGGCAGAGGCTATTTCTAAACTTACTTCAGAAGCTGCAGAAATTCTGGGAGTTAGTAATCTTGGGAATATCAAACCAGGTTTTATCCCTTCAATGGTTTTATGGAATGGTGACCCGTTCTCAATGGCTTCTCACCCTGTGACAGTGATAGCTGAAGGAGATGTGGTTTATGAAGAATAGTCTATTTTCCATATATCCTAATCCTATTCCATAATTTTTTAATAACTTTAAGTCTAATCTTTTGGTGGATCATCATTCTTTTCCATAAGGAATTTCTCATAATTCCGATCATCCATTTCTATTATGAATGACCCCTGGTAACCACATTCCAGGCACCTGTAGGTACCATAGACCATGAGAAGAGATCCAATTACATTGTCTGATTTACAGTACGGACATACCAGATGTTTACCCAAACAACCACCTCATTATAGCAGGCATCCCAGTTCTCTGAGACAAATAATGATCCTGAATCATAAAGTTGCTATTACCTGCTTCCTTTAGGAATTTATCATGCAGAGAACTTTGAACGGTCATTAATCGGATCATGCCAAACGCTTTTTTTATATGATCTGTGAGTTCCTTATTAATTATTTGTGAGAAATCTTCATCCCACATAAGAAGTTTCTATGAAAGATCGGATAAAATTAAGTAACCGACTTTCTAACTAAGAAATGGAAATGATAAAATCCAAGTTGTTTATCTCAAATTAATATGGGCTCTGAATCTTTGGATAAAACTATAATCCTAATAGGAGGAGTCCCAGGCGTTGGAAAATCAAGTATTTCTGGATATCTGGCCCATGAATTAGAATTTGACATTGTTCTCTCTGGAGATTATCTCCGTGAGTTTCTTAGACCTTTTTTAGGTGAGGAATATAAGATTGCCATGTCTAGTGTTTATGATTCATGGCAATATTTTGGGGAAAAAACCCGTGAGAATATAATTTCAGGCTTCCTTAAACAAACTGAAATTATGAATAGGGGAATAGAGAAAGTTATAGAAAGAGCAGACAAAAACGGAGAGAAGATTATAATTGAAACCTTGTATTTTTATCCGGATTTTATCACAAAATTCAATGATTCTGTGTTACCTATATATCTTTATATTCAGAACGAGAAGGAACATAAAGAACATTTAGAGGCGCGTTCTAGGTTTACCCATCCGAAATCACATGGATCGAGGCTTTCTGCACATATTTTT
>JAJZYV010000002.1 GCA_021797955.1 Thermoplasmata archaeon | reverse complement strand
TTCCGCTTTCTCTGCCTCCTCCTGTCTCTTTTTCACCGCCGAATGCACCTCCAATTTCAGCGCCAGCAGTACTTGTGTTGACATTTGCTATTCCGCAGTCAGACCCTTTTGCTGAAAGGAAGAATTCTTCTTCTCGCAAATCGGTTGTGAATATAGCTGAGGAAAGCCCCTGAGGGACGGAATTATGTATTTTCATCGCTTCATCCAGTTTAGAATATTTGAACGTATACAAAATAGGTGCGAAGGTTTCTTCCTTTGTAATTTCCATTTCCGAATTTGCTTCTATTATTGTAGGCTCAACATAATATCCGCCATTTTCCTTTTCCATTGCTTTTCCTCCATAAAGCAGTTTCCCTCCCTGTTCAATTGCTTTTTTAACTG
Source organism: Thermoplasmata archaeon (assembly GCA_021797955.1). The sequence continues at coordinate 32,722 of JAJZYV010000002.1, read as the reverse complement.
CCTTTTCGAAGGTTTCAACTGCGGTTCTATCTATCAGTGGTCCAACCAAAACTCCATCCTCAAGTGGATTGCCTACCTTCACCTTCGAATATGCGTTCTTCAGTCTCTCAGTAAAAACAGAATAGATTTTCTCATTGATTATAGTTCTTCTTGTGCTTGTGCATCTCTGTCCCGCGGTCGCAAGAGCCCCAAAACCAACCCCTTTCAGTGCAATTTCCATATCGCTTTTTTCGCTTACAATGGCGCAGTTATTTCCACCCAACTCGAGTATAGCTTTTCCAAATCTCTCAGATACCGTTGTCGAGATGTGTCTTCCGGTTTTCACAGATCCTGTGAATGATACCAGAGGTATTCTCTTGTCCCTTGCCAGCTTATCTCCTATCTGGGATCCTCTTCCATTTATAAGGGAGAAAACATTAGGAACTCCCTCTTTTTCCACAATTTCTTGAATTATTTTTATTACAGCCACAGATGTCAGTGCGGCCTTGGAGGAAGGTTTCCACAATACAGTGTCTCCAACTGTTGCAGCAATGAATGAATTCCATGACCATACCGCAGATGGGAAATTGAATGCAGTGATTATTCCAACAATACCTAATGGCTGGAATTTCTCGTACAGAACGTGATCTTCTCGTTCACTTGCAATGGTATTTCCATAAACCTGCCTCCCAAGTCCAGTTGCATAATAGCCCACATCTATCATCTCCTGGACTTCCCCCTGTCCTTCAACTGTTGTTTTTCCCACTTCCAAACTCACAATTTTACCTAAATCCGCCTTATACTTAACGAGTCCATCAGAAATTTTGTGTATCAGAGCAGATCTCTTTGGAGCTGGAATTTCACGCCATTCCTCAAAAGCTTTTGCCAGTTTTTCCACAGCCTTTTCATAGTTGGATTCTGATGTTATAGATACTTCACAAAGATAGGAACCGTCTATTGGACTTGTGACTTTAATGCTGTCTTTGGATTGAAAATTTTCCCACCTGTCTGTATATGTACCTGAGTTTTTATCTTCAAGCCCAAGTCTGCTAAAAACATCTTCTTTAGTCTTTTGAACGTCTGCCATTTCTGGAAATTGATTCGTCCTTATTAGCGGTAGTGGTGTTTTTTAAAGACTTTATTTTATTTTGATCTTCTTTATTTCCTTTTCAGATGTGCCATCTATTTTTGTCAATATTTTTTTCCCTGTTTCGACGACCTCTTCAGCTGCTGATTTTAAAATGGACACAAAATCCACAGCTGACTCCTTCAGTTCAGGCAGCTCAATATCCACTTCCAGATGGAATTTACCATTTTTCTTTCCGATAGATTTTTCAACCATTTTACTTCATCTCAATTATCAAATGCCCGTTATTAAATTCTGCGCTTACTGGAGACATGTCGCTCATAGATTGTGGCAGGAAGAATACTCTTCTCCAGTTATCGACCTGGACAACCAACTCCCCTCCCCTGTTGTGTAAATCTGTATTTTTCTTGTTTGCAAACGGTACTTTGATACTTATATATTTTCCTTTTTCAACACTCAGGAATTTTACGGGGGGTTCACTTTTTACCATGAATTCGATTGGATCTTTTCCATTATATAAAGTGTCACCAAGTTCCTCCAGCAGTTTTACCCCAGTGGGTTCGTTAGCGCTCATTGGTATTTTCAAAACGGGAACATCTCCAAATGCATCATTGATTTCCCCTAAAATTTCCAATTGGGACTTTCTCCATTTTTTCAAAAAATTGCCGGTATCTTCAGCATATATCTTGTTAACAATCAGCGCATCAACAAAATATCCGTACATTAGAAGATAGGTGTACGCTCGCTTTGTTTCGTTAAATGACATTCTGTCGGGATTACAAACGAGCCTTATTGTTGTAGTTTCAGGGTCTGATAAAATATTCTTGACTTCACCCATTTGTGAATATAACTGTTCAATGCTTCCAAAAACCTTATCGTCCGGAATGGGGACGCCAAGGAACGGCTTGATTAGAGGTCTGATCAACTTGGCAGTCTTTCTACTTATTGGAAAAATTCTTTCCATATACCAGGAAAAAGCCTCTGGAAATGACAGTAGTTTAAGCGATTCTCCCGTTGGAGCAGTGTCCATAATTATCACATCGTATTCGCCTTCAATAAAATACTGTCGGATATACAGCAACTGTGAGGCTTCATCAAAACCTGGCAAAGTGGCTATTTCTTCTGCCGCGATTCCTTCGACCCCCTGAGAACGCATCAGTGCAGTTAAGTATAACTTCAAATTATCCCAGTACTTCTTGATTGCCTCAGTAACGCTTATCTCCTGTAGGTACAGATTCTTCATAATCTCTACGGGTTCATTTCCAATCTCGGCCTGAAACGCGTCTCTGAGGCTATGTGCAGGGTCTGTTGATATAACTATTGTTTTCATGCCAAGATTAGCGCATCTTAATCCTGTAGCAGCAGAAACACTTGTTTTGCCTACACCTCCTTTTCCTGTGAATAACAAAATTCTTGTCATCTAAATCCTAATCCTGGTTACCACGCTGTAAGCTATTTCGAATAGTGTTTGAAGATTTGGCGACATCTTTGCGGATCTTTCCGATTCAATTGCCCTGTCTATAAACATTTCTGCCTTCTTAACGCAATAATCAACTGCACCTGTATTTATTAAAATCTCTTTCACAGACTCTATTGATTTTGCATCTGATTTCCTACCCTCAAGAAGATCCTTTATGAGTTCTTTTTCTGAAACTTTAGCATTCTTCAGCGCATAAATTATTGGAAGAGTGAGCGCACTGTGCTTTATATCAGTAAAAGGCGGCTTACCGGTATATTCTTCCTTGCCAACAATATCCAGGATATCGTCTGCTATCTGGAAAGCCATGCCCACGTTATACGCAAAGTCAAACATATTACTTATCTCGTCCTGAGTCGACCCTGCAATCATTGCCGCAGTCTTCGCACCCGCCCCAAAGAAATAGGCAGTCTTATTTGAAATGATCCTAAAATATGTTTCTTCATCGAGATCGAAATTGCCAAGATTCACAGACTCTTCTATCTGCCCCTCTGCAAGTTTTCTGGCGGCAGTTGCAACAACATCAGAAACTTCACTGCCATAATTTGCCCCAAGTCTGTAGGCGACAGAGAATAGGTAGTCCCCCGTAACTATGGCGTCATTCATGCCAAATTTTCTGTGCAAGCTTGGCATTCCTCTCCTTTCCTGTGCCTCATCGATAATATCATCGTGAATTAAACTTGCAGTGTGCATCACTTCATAAGCTACGGCAAGATTTAATGCTCTTTCCAATGATTCGTTGGTGTTTAATTCATATACAAGTAATACAATTAATGGTCTGAGCCTCTTACCACCGGACGAGACTGTGTAATCTGCCATTTCAGTTAGATGAACATTATCAGATTCTATGACCTGTAAAAGTCTTCTATTGATTTTCTCCAGTCTGCCCGTGAGGTCAACGCTAATTTTGAGAACTTCCGACATTAAATCAACAGGTCTGAATGGCAGGATAGCAATTTAAGTTTTTTAAGAAAAACTTTGATAAGAATTAATAAAAAATTACTTTGAAAGAGTTATCTCGATTGAGGATACGTTTGACTCTCCTCTTTCCCCTTGAACTTTTTCAGTTTCAATGTTAATTTTCGAATACTTTGCAGCTAGAATGAACTTGTTTTTTGTAATTTCTGCAATGTCCACCGCTTTGCTAATGGATTTACCCCTTGCTTTAATAACTATTTTATCAACATTGTTATTAAATTGCGTAACAATTGCCAAAACGTAATTCATTGTCGGTTTTTTTCCCACGTAGATTATGTTGTTTTCTTCTGACATAGTAAATCACTTGTTTCCTGACATCCACCCACCTTTGAAGAATAAGGTTTCCATTTCATCGGTACACGTTCTCTCGTTCAAATGGTTTCGGAAAGAACACCGATGCTGGTATCCCCACTCTTTTATGAGCCTATCAGGCTTAAATTCCCACATGCCCTGTGGTATTCTTTTGGATATTTTTTCCGGCATATTAATATTTCGCATTCATCCCTTCATGATGGAGTGGGCTTTCTGCTCGGAAGATCAAGTGTTAAAACAGGGTATTGGACTAAATCTGATTAATACCCTTTCGTAAATTTCCTTAAAAATCACTTTAACCTGATCATGGTTTCCGAATTTTTTATTCCCTTTATATCCCTTATATTATCAATTATCTCGTTCAACTCAACAAGTGAACGGTATGGAATTACAATTGCGAGGTCCGATTTACCTGAAACTTCATAAATTCCCCCTGATACCTTTGAGATTGTCTCCATGATTTCCCTTTTCATATTGAAATCGTACTTCAAGAGAACTATCGCTTCCTTTTGGTCTTTTGTCTCAATGGTAAACCTTTTGATCACTTTCTTTTCCTGGAGAATTCTGATCCTCCTTCGAATGGTTCCCTCAGATACCTTTAACACTGAAGCTATGGCATTGTTTGTAAAACGACTATTTAGTCTCAGCATCTCAAGTATTTTTTCATCAAGGGCGTCTATTTCCGATTTTTTATCATCTGTAAAGGTTACCATTTGTGTTCTTTTCTGATTTATTGTCTTTTTTAATCAGTTCCTTTGGAACCTGATTCATTCTTATAATATTTGTAGCCTGCACCATGTAGATTGGCATGCCAGTATTGGGATCGTGTCCTCCTCTCAGAATTGCAACAATCTCCATTTTAATTTGGAGCACAGAACCGTCTGCAAGTTTGACTCTTACCCACTTAGGTTCTTCTTCGACCTCGAAATTTACTACTTCACCATTTTCTGGTAATCCTCCTTGAAATACCATGGTCTCTTATTCATAATCCGTATATAAAAGGATTAGAAAATTGAATGTATAAATGAAAACATATTTTACATTAAAATCACTTCAGGGTTAAGCAAGGGTTGCTGAGCTTGGCCAAAGGTGCTGGACTTAAGATTCAGTCGCGTAGGCGTTCGTGGGTTCGAATCCCATCCCTTGCATAAATTAGCTTACGGAGAACTGAGAGTTTTATTAATAAATTTTCAAAAATTCAACATCCAGAAAACGTAAAATATGTTTAAAGCAATTCCTCTAGATGACTGAAGAACACTCGCTGCCAACAAATTCTTCCTTTTCATTTCAAAGAGGAACATATGAAAGATTCTACAAAAGCTCTATTGAAAATACAAATGAATTTTGGAATGAGCAGGCAAACATTCTCGACTGGCACTTAAAATGGAATCAGGTACTTGATGACAGAAAAAAACCGTTTTACAAATGGTTTGTAGGGGGCAGACTGAATCTTTCATACAATGCTTTGGATAGGCACCTTAAGAATTTTAGAAGGAACAAGGCGGCTATAATCTGGGTAGGCGAGAATGGAGAAGAAAAAATTGTGACTTATCATGGTCTTTTGAAAAGAGTAAATGCCATGGCTCTTGCCATGCGAGATTCGGGAATTGTAAAGGGAGATACAGTTGTGATATATCTCCCGATGATTATAGAAGCTGTAGTTGCAGTGCTGGCGGCTTCACGAATTGGAGCGGTATTTTCAGTTGTTTTCTCGGGATTTGGTTCTCAGGCACTGTCGGAAAGAATTAACAACATCAAGGCAAAAATGGTTATAACTGCTGATGGTGGAAGACGTGGAGGAAAAATTATCCAATTAAAAAATATTGTTGACGAAGCACTGGAGAATTGCCCAACCGTGGAGGAGTGTGTAGTTGTAAAACATGTTGATATCAAGGTGGAGATGGAGGAGGGGAGAGACTACTGGTATCACGAGATCACATCCGAAAAGTCATCTTTTGTTGAACCTGAGTGGCTGGACTCAAATGATCCTCTATTTGTTCTCTATACCTCCGGTACCACCGGGAAGCCCAAAGGAGTGGTTCATAGCACGGGCGGATATGGAGTGTGGGCTGCAAACACACTTAAGTGGGCTTTTGACCCTTCAGAAGATGACAGATGGTGGTGTGCTGCTGATATAGGTTGGATTACAGGTCACACGTACATAATCTTCGCTCCTTTGCTACTTGGCCTAACTTCAATAATGTATGAAGGTGCAATAAATTATCCGGAGGCAGACAGGATGTGGCAAATAATCGAGAAGTATGCTGTAAATATCCTATACACCTCACCAACTGCCATAAGGATGCTAATGAGATACGGAGAGAGTTATCCTAAAAGGCACGACCTTTCTTCGTTAAGGGAATTGGGAACAGTGGGTGAACCAATAAATCCAGCGGCATGGGAATGGTATTATAATGTGATAGGAAACAAGAGATGCCCAGTAATAGATACATACTGGCAAACCGAAACGGGCGGATTCGTGATCAGTCCCTCCTCCAATCTTGGAATTGGGCTGTTAAAACCCGGATCTGCCACACTTCCAATGCCGGGAATAGAGCCTATTATCCTAGATGAAAACGGGGAAGAGGTAGGTATAAATGAGAAAGGATATATTTGCATAAAAAAACCCTGGCCGGGCTTAATGCTCACTATTCATGAAGATCCAGAACGTTATAAGTCGGTGTATTTCTCAAGATTCGAAGGCATATATTTTAACGGAGACTATGCCATGAAAGATAAGGATAATTATTACTGGCTTCTTGGAAGGTCAGATGAAGTCATTAAGGTTTCTGGCCATAGAATAGGTACGATAGAAATTGAGGATGCTCTTGTTGCAAGTGGAGAAATATCTGAAGCTGCAGTAATCGGAAGGAAGGATTCAATAAAGGGCGAAGCAATTGTTAGTTTTGTAGTTCCAAAGATAGGGATCAGGAAAGAGGGACTTTCAGAGAAATTAAAAAAGGATATTCGAGATACAATGGGCCCGATCCTCGTTCCGGATGAAATCCATATAGTCGACTCCCTGCCCAAAACTAGAAGCGGAAAGATAATGAGACGCCTTTTAAAAGCAGTATATCTGGATGAAGTTCCTGGAGACATCAGCACTCTTGAGAACGAAGCTTCCGTCGGAGAGATCAGAGACTCTATTGAAAAATTTAAAAAGGGGATAGGAAGATAGTCCCTTTCTTATAAACCATAAATAAGGTTATTTTGTTAAAAAGGCTGGTGGATTTAATGGATGAAAAGGAACAGATCTATTCTGAACTGAGAAAAAACGTCAGAGAGTTTGTATCCCGATACGTTGAGCCCATAGCAAACAAGATGGATCTGGAAGATTATTTTCCTATTGATATATTTAGGAAGATGGGCCAGATGGGATATCTTGGCATGACGATCCCGGAAGAATTTGGAGGTACGGGTCTAGGATATATGGGGCAGGCAATTATAGAGGAAGAACTGGGATATTCGTCCCCGCCTTTAGCGTTGAGCTACGGAGCGCACAGCAATCTAACCCTGGATAATTTATTCCGAAATGGAAGTGAGGAACAAAGATACGAATTTGTTCCTAAGCTTTGTTCCGGAGAATGGATAGGTTCTCTCGGTCTAACTGAGCCAAGTTCAGGCAGCGACGCACTTAGCATGAAGAGTAAAGCAGAAAAAATTGGTAAAAAATTCGTCCTTAATGGATCGAAGACATACATTACAAATGCACCATATTCGGATCTCTTCCTTACATACGCGAAGACTGGAGATTCACATTCAGCGTTTGTTGTTCTCAGTTCGGACGAAGGATTCTCCAGAGGCAAGAAATTCGACAAAATGGGAATGAGAGGGTCTCCCACGGGAGAAGTATACTTTAGCAATTTGAAACTGCAGGAAAACCGTTTGATAGGAAAAGAAAATGGGGGAAAAGCCATTATTTTAGGCGGTCTGAATTCTGAAAGAGCCATTCTGTCATTTATATTCATAGGACTTTCGAGAAGGGCAATAGACGAGACTATATCATACTCGATTGAACGAAAGCAGTTCGGAGAATCTCTGTACAAGTTTGAAATGATACAGGATAAAATAGCAATGATGTTCACAAAATACAGGGCAGCCAGATTACTTGCTTATGATTCGCTTTCAAAAGTGAGTGAGGATCCTATGAATGCAAAAGACGCTGCATCCTCCATACTATATTCTGCCCTGATATCTGAAGAAATCGCACGCGATGCCATTCAGATACACGGAGGAGCTGGATATATAAAAGATACAGGAATTAATAGGTTGCACAGGGATGCAATATTAGGCCAAATTGGGGCCGGAACAACAGAAATAAGAAAAACTCTTATTGCCCATGCATTGATTAAGGAGTATTTACAGGGAAGGAGAATAGAATAATTTATGAAATGCGTAAAGTGTGGTGTCGGAGAAGCTTTGTTTTCGGGAATATGTTCGGAATGTATGTGGGAAGCATTGGAAATTAATAAGCCCTCGGTAATAAACAAAACAACCTGTCCAAAGTGCGGATCAATTAAGGTGGGAAACTACTGGTCTCACAGAGAGCCAGAAATTGCTTGGTTCAAAACTGTAGCAAAGGAATTTTCAGCCAACACTCCGTTTGCGGTAAAGGAGATAAACAATTTTGGTTTGAATAAGTTAGAAGATGAAGCGTCAATGGATATTTCTATTGACCTCAGGTTGGGAAATGATGAAATTTCTGAGAGAGTCTTTCAGGTTAATGTGCCGTATACCAGAGATAGCATCAGTTGCCCAACGTGCAATAAAATCACCGGTTCTTACTATGAAGCTAAGGTACAAATTCGAGGTTTCAGTGAAAGGTTAAATCCTGAACTGGAAAATATAGCGAATGAACTTGTAAAGCGGGTTGAAACAACCCAGACAAAGGATCCAAATTCGTTTATCTCAAAGGTTGTAAACGTAAAAGAAGGCGTAGACGTATATCTAGGCAAAAAGAAAGACGGTGACACGTTTTCAAGGGAAATTGTTCAGAGAGACGTTTGCCAGTTGATAGTTTCCAGTTCTCTTGCGGGGATTCGCGATGGAAAACAATTTTTCCGTTTCACGTACATGCTGAGAATTCTTGATTTTGAAAAGGGATCTATAATTTATGTCAATAAGGAAAAATATATCTATGTGGGTAAGACTTCTTCAGGAATTTTCGTTATTTCCCCCGGTGTAAATGAGCCGAAACTAATGAGGAAGGCCACAATAAGCCTTGATAGGATTAGAAATACAGGGGAAATGGCAATTGAGGAAAAATTCATAGTAATTAACAGACAGGGAGATGAAATGACGCTTTTGAATGAGAGGGACTTTAAACAAGTAACTGTAAAAGGTAAGGTTTACAAGGATTATAAAAACGAAAGTATCAGACTCCTGAAGTATGACGATTTTTACTATTTCTCGGATGTGGTAAGTTAATGTTTGCAAAAAAGGAGTGGGACACACTTAGGGAAGTGGTTATGCATAGACCTGGAACGGAAATAGATTATGCAATGATTTCTCCCAGAGCATTTCTCTTTGAAAGACCATTTAACAAAAACGTAGCACTCAAAGAGCATGAGAACTTGCAGAAAGTACTTGAGGAAAATGGAGTAAAGGTGAATCTGCTAAGGGAAATCAGCAATGATCTGGCGACAAGAGATCATTCATTTAGAGAAAAAATGGAAAAGAAGGTTTTGGACGAAATCCAGTTTTACGGCGACTTGAGTGAGGCACAGAAAGGCAAAAATGAATTAAAAAAGAATCTGCCTTACATGGATCCTGATACACTTTTTAACATAATGATTTTGTGCCCTTCCATAGATATCAGAGTGGATGATGAACTCCATATGTATTATCCTAAGATTTTTTCAAACATCCCACTCACAAATCTATATTTCATGAGAGACCAACAGGCTGTAACTTCTGAGGGGGTTATAGGTGGTAGAATGAGGCTGCCGCAACGAAATAAAGAACCGGACCTTACAAATTTCATTTGGACTCACAAACTCCGAAAGGAGAACACGTTTAGAGTGGGTGAGGAGACATCATTTGAAGGAGGCGATTATATACCAATGGGAGAATTTGGCCTGATTGGAACTGGACCAAGAACATCTAAAGAGGGCGCTATGTCGGCGCTTAATTCGGGTTTGATGAAACACGATGAAGTATTTTTGGTTGAGAATCCAAAGTACGAGTTTCAGGTGAAAGATCTTCTGAACAATATGCATCTGGATACCTATTTCAATATAGCATCTGAAAGCGTTGCAATTGGATCCGAAATTCTGATGAAGAAGGCAGTGGGTACCACAATGGTCCGGAATGATGATAAATTTTCCCCATCGGAGACAACCACACTTTATGAATACATCAAGGCTAAGGGATTTTCAATCCTTAACATTGATCCACTGGAACAGTTATGTTATTCTTCAAATTTCTTGACTCTTTCGAATTCGAAGATTGTTTGCATTGACTCGTATGCAGTCTTCAAGAAACTTTTAAAAAATGGTGTGATGTCAAAAGAGCTCGTAGACCAGATAGGAGTTGATAAATCTGGCTTGGAAGAAAGAATGTTTCCAAATAAAAATAGAATGAACGAATTTGGGGTTGATTATATAGAAATTAATCTTGAAGAGATAACTGGTGGGTACGGCGGAGCGCACTGCATGACTATGTCTCTTTCGAGATGATCCGTTTCTCAATTTCTTTTTTTTCAAACGGGAATGTATAAAAATAAAATACAACCTGCCAGATGTAGTTGGATTTGGATCAGATGCCTATCTCTGGGATTTCTTTTTGCAAGAGCGTTCTTGAAGACATTTTCTTCATCATCTCTTTGCCCGTTTTCTTCTCATAATCCAAACAGTTGGAAGAAAAACCAAAAGTGGAACAGCCACTGCAATTATAACTTCTGATAAAGTGTAAGATGAACCATTAACCTCTTTCAGTGTAGTGAGTGTGGTATTAACATTTGTTCCAATGAGAATTGCGCTGAAATTGATATAATGCTGGGTTTCATTATACCAATGGTAATAATGGAATGTGACAAGTATGCCACTCTTCTGGTCTATGTAGGACTGTATACTAACATTAGGGGCACTAATGACCACTTTGTCCGTGCAGAAGCTTCCAATTGTTGTGTTATAAATAAATCCTGAATAAATTTCAGAGACATTTCCATAATCGTACCCCCTGAAAAGGCTATAGATGCTCATGCCATAGAGCTGGCATCTGAGTTCGTTACTATTGTAGGCCATTAATACGGAAGAATTCACCGCCTGAAATGGACCCATCATTACATCAGGATAGAACTGCGGCTCAACAAAATTCCCCGTATCTGGAAGGCCAGGTGAGGATGAACCAGTCCAATTATATGTTCCATTTCCAAAGGTATTTTGAATTTGAATGCTTAGTGATCCTTCATAATTACTTCCTGAATTGTTAATTGAGATACTGTACCTCTCCATAGACCCAGCTGCAAACCATGAATTCACGTATTGATCCGACTGTGCAGAAACTACTGAAGATGAAACCGGAGAAACAGCTATTAGTGATACCATGAAAACTACAATTATGGTATTACTGAATTTCATAGCTTACTCAACCTCCGGTTCATTTATTGTTAAGTAAGAGTAAGATGAACCCACTCTATAAATAATTTTAGTTCCCCAAAAAAGTGTGTTGCATATTTCAATAAGCATTTGTCATCTTCAACTGTAGATCCAATTGTGGCTTAAGGCAATCTCCTGAAACACGGATTCAGAATTGCTGCCTTTATTCTTTCCTCCTTTGCCCTCTTCAAACCCGAGAAATATATCTCAATGTTCCATCTTTTTTTGAGGCCTTTGGAATCATTAGAATCTTCCCCTAATGTCTTGCCTGTCCGTCTTACTATTAGCGCCCTCTCAGGATGATCCTTTTGCGAGCGTGGATGCATTCTTATTTCATGAAATCAGGGTTTCAGAATCAAATTGGTTGAATATTGCCTTTGAGTCATATCTCTTTTCATTGATATTGACCTTTTTCCAGAGAACCTAGAGAATACGTTAGCAATTTCCTCCAGAATTCGGAAAGATGTGCCAAACATTGCCCTTATCTTTGCAAGAAACTATGCCCAAAGAAAAGCTTAATAAAAAAAGGAATGATACTGTATTGTGTCCGTTAAAACAATGATATACATAACAATAACATTGCTTGCATTACTACCAGCCGTTTGGGGTTTTTTCCTTGTTATTTCCCCAATTTAAATTGGTTGAATTATCATGCCATCACATCCATTTCTAAAACAGGTATTCTCACTTAAGGAACAGATAGGTTTTACATCAAAATTTAAGTCAGATCATTCATCCTCAACATGCATTGTAATTTCTGGAATGGGCGGATCAGGCGTTGCTGGAAGAATATTTGCAGAAATGTATTCTGCTAAACCAGTTATAGTTGTAGATTCATATGAACTTCCAGAATTCGTCAACAAAAGTTATTTTTTTGTCGCTGTAAGCTACTCTGGCAACACAGAAGAGACCCTAAATACAGTGAGGGAGGCGAAAAAAAGAGGGATACAGATCCATTCTATCACCACTGGAGGAGAACTGGAATCTTTGAGCGATGAATGTATCAATGTTCCAAAAGGATTGCAACCGAGAGAGGCAATAGGTTACCTTTTGATGCCACTGGTGAATTCATTTCTGGACATCAATAACGAAGAGATTGAGAAAACACTGAAGCTACTTGACGCCCTTGAATCAAATTCATCTCCCACCTGGAATCTTGCCCAGAAAATAACGGACAGTGGTAAGATTCCATACATTTTATCCTGGGAGCCGTTTAAAGCAATGAGTTACAGGTTTAAAACACAGTTCAATGAAAACTCCAAGATGTTTGCGGTCAGTCACACTTTGTCTGAGCAGAATCACAATGAATTGGTTCCGCTTTTGATGAATGAAGAAATGTCTTCAAAGTTCTTCTTCATAGTCATTGAAGGTGCCGAGTCAAGAAACACAAATAGACTTGAATTAGTTGAAAAAGGAAGTGGTTTGAGTTTTGTCCATATAGTTCCAAAGGGAGATAGTCAATTCCAGAAACTCTTTTATCTGCTTCATTTTATAGATTTTGTTACAGTTCAAGCCGCTGTGAACAGGTCAATTGATCCGGAAGACGTAAAAGTTTTGGAAAATTTAAAGAATGAACTTAAGAAAATTAAATAATATCACTGTTTCCGGAAGGGAGGATTCGTAAAATTTCTTCAGCATCTACATCCATTTTTTTCGCAATATCTCTGGCAACTCTGTCTCTCTTTGTGTTGCCGGGGATGATAGTGATTCCTTCATTATCTTCTCTAAAAGGAGAGATCATTGGAATTTTCATATTCTTAATTTCTTTGAGAGAGATTGTTAACTTGAGTGGGAGATTGAAAAGATAGTTCCTCTTCCCCCTTACAATCCAGGAACCTTTTCTAACGTATTGTCCAGATTCTGGTGTCTTACTTACCTGGAGTGGGGTTACCCAGTACGCTGAACCTGATGAGAGACCATTTTGCCATGCCCTGGAGAAACTGACTGCAAATGCTGCTGCTTCATTGATCTCCTCCTCAGTAATCTCTGAATTATTCTCGTTTCTAATAACAGTGCTTGGGGCACCGTACATATCTGCGTGTACATAAATATCCCTTTCTCCCATATGTTTCTTCACCACTTTTTCATTGGTATCTGTATTTTTGCCGGATATCACAAGATGCTCATTTTTTGTGTAAAACCAATGGTAGTTTTCAAACCAGAGTCTCTGTCTTTGTGCTTTTTTGGAATCCTGCTCCCTTACCAGTCCTTTAAGTGAGTTTTGAAGCGCTTCTCTTGCCCCACCGATCCTTTCAAGATAATCCTTGGATGAGTTGTAGTATCTTGTCATATTCTCTCCTGCTGATTTATCATAGAACAGTTCCAGCTCCATCCCATTTTCTGCCTTTAATCTTAAGACTTTCTTTGCCTTATCTTTTGAAATTAATGTGAATTCATTTCCATCTATTTTTAAGCTGGTATCATCTGACTTTGCTCCAAAATTGATTAATTTTGATATAGTCTGAAAGTTTGATGCTATGAAGTTGCCATTTTCTCTGTCTCTTGCTGAAAGCTTTTCATACTCGGCTATTGTTCTTTCCTGACTTTCAGTAATTCTTTTAATCTTAATGTTGACCGGACTTTCTGTGGGTGCTGACTCCAACATGGCGCACAGGAGATCGTTAAAATTGTCGAACTCCTTACTCACTTCCATTTTCAAAAAATTAAGCCTTATTGGAGAACCCATTTCTAGATCTTCATAGAAGTATCCCTTATTTTCCTCCGTTTCCTTTAAGCAAATTTCTAACTGTGCTTGTAAAATCTCAAGTTTATCAAAAGCTTCCGCTGATTTCAGATCCTTATGGATATTGGCCCGATATAATATCTCTTCAGAAAATTCTCCACCCAGATTAAATCTGGTTGCGAGTGTTTGAACTAATGATGCTTTACTTTCCGATAACACTTTTTTCTTTTCCCCTTCTGTCATAGAAAGTGGATCTGTTAAGGATGGGGGCAAATATTTTTCCCCCTTTATAATTTTTCTGTTCCTCCATTCCCTTGGATAAAAGGCATATTCAATTATATCATCTTGAAGAATTATGAGGTTCCCCTCCCTGAACAACTCCATCACAATCGAATAGCCGTTGTACATGTCTATTCTTACAACCCTGTCGAAATTAATCTGGTAAATATCTTTTATTTTTTTATCTGAAAGTCTCTTCCTGAGAAACATTGCAAGACTACCGGCCTCCTGCCCCCTTTCAGCGTCCATCAGACTGAGTCCTTTAGTGATATCAATATAGAATGATCCTTTCTTCAATTCTTGATTGTGAATTTGGAGAATAAATTTACCTCCGCCCAATTCGTAAATCTTCTTTATGAATGAATCTGCAATGAATTTCCTGTAATTTTTAATGAATGCATAAATATCAAGTGAACTTTCCTTATCTTTCAACGGATTGTAATATTGAAAAAGTAAAAAATGATTGCCCTATATTAGGGGTTTCAATTGTTGATATGAATAATTCCTCCATATTCAAAACTTACTTTTTTGGATAAAGTTTATGCTTTATATTTCCATTTTAGGATGGATATATTGGCCAAAGATTAAATGCTAAGAATGATGGAGAAATGGAATCATGGAGAATATTGACGTTAAAATTCAAAAGCTCCAGAATGAGGTTGAATATGAAAAGATGATGCCTCCTGGGAACTGCGTAAAAATTGCAAAAATGGAAATGGAGTTAGCCAGACTTTACCAATCCAATGGCGATGGGAGCAGTGCAAAACAGACACTAGAAGATGCGAGGAGTGTAATTTCCAGCCCTCAATGCCCAAGATCCAGACAGAAGCGTCAGATTGAGAAAGAATTGAATCAAATAATAGGAGTTTCTGTGATCAATGGAAATCCAAATTACGTGAGATTTCCTCTGATTCTTAGGTACAGTGGTTTAATTATTCTTATACTCGGTTACCTTGCAATTTACTTGCTTAATTTTTTCGGAATAATAACAAATGCAAATACTGAAACTGTATTGATTTACGTGATATTCGCAATCAGTTTAGCTTCAAGTTTTATAATAAGAAATTTGTATATGAGGCAATTTAGGAGAAGGCTGTGAATTCACGACAGTTTGTCAATGGCATTTTTTAAGTCTTCCAGTATATTTTCAGCGTCCTCTGTTCCAACAGACAGCCTCACTGTATTGTCGCCGATCCCGACCAGTTTAAGTTCCTCCTGAGACAATGATCTGTGGGACATTGTTTTGGGATGTGATATTACTGAATGAACACCGCCCAAAGTGTTGGCTGCTTGTATGATTTTTAGATTTTTAAAAAATTCATTGTGCCTTCCCTTCAGATTTTCAATATCAAAAGTGATGACTCCCCCATAACCTATTAGGACATCTCTGGAATAATTAAAGTCGGGGTGTGAATCCAGCCCTGGATAATTTACATTGCTGACACCTTTAACAGTTTGAAGATTTCGTGAAACACTTATTCCATTTTTGTTGATTTCTTTCATCCTGAGACCTAGAGTTTTGAGTCCTCTTATTATTAAATATGCTGTATTTGGGTCCATATTTGTTCCGAGAGTCCGCCTCAATTTATCAACCTCAGTCAGCAATTCAAGACTTCCGGATGCGCTCCCCCCAATTGTATCATTATGCCCTGACATAAACTTTGATAGACTGTTGATGACAATATCTGCTCCAAGTGAGTGTGATCTCAAATTCAACGGTGTTGAGAATGTTGCATCGCAGATGAGTTCGCCTCCAAAATCGTGAACTCTTCTTGCTATTCTCTCTATATTATATACCCTCAGGGATGGATTTGATATTGTTTCTATGAAAACTGTGGCTTTTTCATTTATTTGATTCAACAAATTTTCTGTTCCAGGTTCGCTGATAATATTCTTGATGCCCCAATTTGAGAGAAAATCCCTGATAAATCTGGAAGACCTTGCAAAACTGTCAATTGTAGTTATTACTCTATCTCCCGGCTTTAAAAGTGCCATTAAGGTTGTTGTTATCGCTCCCATTCCGGAAGAGAAACAAACTGTTGTTTCAGTTTCTTCCAGTATTGAAATTTGCCTGCAGAGTTCCTCCACAGTTGGATTGGCTTCCCTGCCATACCTGTATTTTTCTCCCTGAGGAATTGCATACGAACCGGTCTGAAAAATAGGGAATGTTAAAGGGTAGGCAGGCTCTATTACATTATCCCTAATTGGTGTTTTATCTGAACTCAACCTTAACTCCCTCCCCGGTACTTGATTGAATTAGTTTCACCTTAATATTCTTACCTGAAAAGTATTCTGCTACGTACCTTTCAATCTTCTCTGTGGATTCTCCGCTTCTGTAAAACACAATAATGGAAGGCCCAGCACCACTTAATGTCGCTCCCAGCGCACCATTCTTTAGGCAAATTTCCCTTATTTCATAAAAAAAGCTGTATTTTTTTGACCTTGCAGGCTCTACAATGTTGTCATTGCAACCAAATTTTATAAGTTCCTCTGAGCCCGTTTGCAGTCCCATCAGTATTGAATTGGAATATCTCAAATTAAAAAGTGAGTCTCTAAAATGAACAGTTTTTGGTAGCAGGGCCCTATTCTGTTTCGTTTTATCACTTTCCTGAATTTCAGGGACAATCAATAAAAAGGAAATTTTTCCTGAGACTTTTACGCTGGAGAATATTAGGGGAGAATCCGAATGGACTACGCTTAGATTGCCAGTTACGCTTGCAGCTACATTGTCCTTGTGGTCTGAACCTGAAATAAATTTTTCACCCTTCGAACTGATCTGGATTAGTTCTTTATCACTTACTTGAATATCATACAGAAAACTTATTGCTTTGCAGATTCCAACTTCAAGCGCACCGCTGCTTCCCAGTCCCTTGCCAATGGGAATGGTTGAATTGACTCTAACGCTTAACTTATCAGCAATTCCGAATACTGATGAAACGTATTTGGTCATGTATGTTATAAGATCCCCGTCCGTAGAATTATTATCAATTTTTGACCATTGTCTGTTTCCACTGCTAGAGTTGGTCAATTTGGAAATCTCAACATCGGTGTAAAATGCGTTGAGGCATAGACCAAAAGAGTCGAACCCTGACCCAAGATTAGCAGATGAACAATACGATCTGGCCGCAACTTTTTCCATAACTTTGGAAAACGGCTTAAGTTTTTAATATTATGATATGTAAAATTACTCAGAATAATTTATCTTTTTTCCTTCAGGACATTTATGAGTAACATTTTATCGTAATCTGCTTTAAATTTTATTTTCTTTGACTTGAGGATTTTTCCTATCTTTTCACCAATTTCGTGAATGTTCTCACTTGGTGACAACCTGCTTATAATCATTTCTTTCCTATCTGTTGGGAAAATAATTGATAGGTCAGTTTGATCTGAATAGAAGCCAATGGGCTTTTTCCCGTTTCTGATCTCCCTTAAATTTAATTCATATTTTACAACTACCTGCTGTTCATCTTCTGGCAATAATTTTTTCTCTCCTTTCACGAGCTCAAAAGTCTCCTCAAAGGCCTTTTCAAAAATTTTCCAGTCGAAATTCTCATCGAAATAGAAATGGATGGACCAGTTTTTCACAATAGCATATTTCCGTATTTTATAACTATTTTGCCATGATTTCCCTTTTCACTAAGAAATGCAACTAACTCCTAAATTTAAAATCTCCGCAAGTGAGTAAGCCGTAAAGCCTCTGATGGAGAAAATATCAGTGTTTCGGCAATGTGAACTTTTTAATATCTAAGATAAATAACTGTGCAAAGCTCTGTGGTGTAGTGGTCAAGCATAGTGGGCTCTGGACCCGCCGACGGCAGTTCGAATCTGCCCAGAGCTATTCTTTTCAATTAAGTGTAAATAGTTTATAAAAATTAGCGGTTATGGAAACGGGTGACGAAAACAAGGAAAATCCCAAATTTAAGTTCTGTGATCTTCTGGGAGAGGAGATCAGGGCTGATTCAGTCTATTTTAAGTATGAAGCAAGCGTTAATCTGGCATTATCGTCCCTGGGACTGGCTATCTCTACAGGTAGCCGTGTAAATTTTACAAGAGAATTACTGGAAATGGCGGATAAACTTCATGAAAATCTAACTGATTCAGATGTCGTCCTCTCCGATGATCACAGAAAGAAGTTAAATCACGCAGATGACGTTTGGCTGGACCTTAAATCAAAAATGAACGCGGGAGATGTCAGGGCAGCCTACCTGTTAGCGGCAAGCAGCCATGTTTCAAATGCGTACGGTTATCTTTCCGCACTGTCAGATGATGAAAGATTCAAAGACCTTATCAGTGAATATAACCTGAAATATCTTTCGAAATTGAGCGTTTTTATTTACAGGGAAGCCATTGGCCACGTTATGCTTTAGGCAGGTTACTTACGTAATCCTCAAATTTCCTCTGATCCTTTACAAACCTGATAACTGAACTAGTCTCTCTGTAATAGTCTGTTGTCACCCTGTCGTAAGTAATCTTGTCGATAACCTTCTCTTCCAATAGTTTCTCGCCATAATTTCTGTTCAGGAAGCCACTCGCATCTTTGACTTCATTTTTACCAAATTGTTTTCCATAAATATTAAGTGCATCCAGAAAAGTTATCATAGAACTGCTGTTCGTATAAATTGCCCCGACAATACTCTCGCTTTTTTTCAATGTTTCCGCCAGGTCGTCCATATGAGTTGGGCAAACTCGTCCTGCCCTTGGAAATTTTTCAACTCCATTCTTAAATGAGTCTTGAAGAAGAGTGATAAAGTTATCTCCCTCTCCTCCAAAAACAAATGATAATCTTACAACCAAATGATTCTTTACAAGAGTGGCATTGTCTTCTCCAGTTCTCCTTGTCCTGAAATACTGATTTGTGCCGTAATGAACGTTTACTGATGAAAAGTACACGAGTCTCTGATTCTTGTCAATCCTCTTAACTTCTGCTGCAACGTCCTTTATTCCTTTAACGTTGACATTGAATGATTCCTGTTCATCGTTAGAGTATGAATTACTGCAATAGTATATTGTATCATAATTCTTGACTAATGGAATCAATTTTTCAGAATCAGCCACATCTCCTTCAATCCATTTAAATTTGTCATAACCTTCATTTTGTATTTTATGTCTTGAATAATAGTCAATTTGCTCGTATTCGAGCCGTTTCATCAGATTCCTTCCAACGTATCCGCTTCCACCTATGAACAGTGCTTTCATCCTGACTGAATGATTACAAGTAAAATATATTTTTGGAAAATTCTTATACCAGTTAGTCTGACAATTTAGTCTAAAATAATATGAGGAAATGAATTTGAATAAAATTTAGGTCGACTTTTGATTGTATTTAATCATTTCCCGCTAAAAATCCAGGTAAAATACAATTAGGTAATCGCAGTCAATGGGCGATAAATATCAAGATTTTTTTTCAAAAAATTCGGAAAATTATAGGAACAGCATGAGTCATAAGAAAGGCAAGGACCTGGATATCCTTTTGAAGATGATAAACACCAAAAGTACCGATATCTGTCTTGATCTGGCTTCGGGAACTGGTTTCACTGCAGTCAGGATCGCCCCACTTTCAAAACACGTCACAGCATACGATGGAACTGATAAGATGCTGGAACGTGCGATGGATGTTGCAAGAGAGGAGGGAGTGAAGAATATATCATTTGTCGTAGGAGACGTGGAAAAACTTCCGTTTGAAGACAATAGTTTTGATGTTGTTGTTTGCAGAAGGGCAGCACATCATTTCAAGAATAAAAACAGATTTCTTTCGGAATCCTTCAGAGTATTAAAACCAGAAGGAAGATTCGGGTTAGTTGATTTTGCGGAACCTTGCAAAGATAACGAAAACTTATTCAATGAATTTGAACGTTTAAGAGATCATTCACACGTTAAGGCCGAGAAGGTATCCTCCTGGAAGGAGATGATTGAAAGAGAAGGGTTTAGAAATTTAAAAACGGAGGAAATTCCAGACAAAATACCCTTTGAGAAATGGTTATCTCCAATTAATCCCGATTCTGAAGAAGGTGTTTCATGTATTGAATTTGTTGAAAGGCATAAGGAAGATGACCTTCAAAAAATGAATTTTGACAAAGAAAAAATGGAGATTATAAAAGAAAGATTTGTGATAGTGGCAATCAAGCCATAATATTGAAATAAACCTGTGGAATTTGATAAGATGGTGTTGAATAACATTTATATTGTCCCTCACGGAGATGAATTGATAGATCTGCCCAACGAAGAGAGCAGGATAATGTCAAACCATATCAGGGAGGTCGCAAAAAACGAAAATGCAGATGTGATTTTGATAATCTCTCCTCACGGGATAACACTCAGAAATAGTATTGCAGTTATTAATACTGAAAATTTTTATTCAAATACAAAACTGAAGGGATTGACAGTTGATTTCACTGCAAAAAATGAGAGGGAGTTGACTGAAAGTATTATCAATGAAATTCCTGATCTGTGCGAGGAATTAAGATTTTCAACCTACTCAGGAGAACTGAGCACATTTCCTCTGGATTTTGGTACAAGTATTCCACTCTATTTTTTTAAGCAGAGAAGGATTGTTGTAATCGGTCAACCCCGAATCGATGATAGAAAGCGACTTTTTGAATTTGGAGAGAGTCTATTTTCAATTGTGAATAAATACAAGAGTAATGTTTCCATAATATTCAGCGCCGATCAGGCTCATACACACTCCAAAAACGGGCCTTACGGATATTCTCCCTTGGCAAAAAAGTATGAAGATTTTGTAATTGGAGCTCTTAAGGAAGGAAAAATGGAAGTGATGAGAGATATCCCTAAAGAATTTATAGAGTCAGGGAAACCGGATAGCTACTGGAACCTTTTGATCCTTTCAGGACTTCTCAAAAGTTCAGGAAAGAAAATGGAGTATGTTTACAATTACGTTCAGGTTTATTTTGGAATGATGCTGGCAAGATCGGTTTAATTCTAAAAACGTTAAAAAGAGAGAATAATTGGAATATATGTTTTAATAATTCGAAGTGATTTAAGTAAGAAAGAGATGATTAGACTCGCCGCAAAAGCCAAGCTTCCAACACTGGCTGGCTATTTTGATATTTATACATTTGAAGATGATGTTGCCAATGAAAATGCAGTAATTGTTAAGGGTAATCTAGAAGCCAAAGAGAATGTTCCAATGAGGATACATAGTGAATGTTTGACGGGCGATGTGTTTGGTTCCAAAAGATGCGACTGCAGGGATCAGTTATTGAAATCACTTGTTTACCTTGGAGAGCAACCATACGGTCTTCTTATCTACCTGAGGCAGGAAGGCCGAGGCATAGGACTTGTTAATAAGATTAAGGCGTACAGCCTGCAAGAACAGGGATATGATACTGTGGAGGCAAATTTAAAATTGGGATTACCTGCAGATAGTAGAGACTATACCTATGCAGTGGAGGTTTTGAATTATTTCAGAATAAAGAGCGTTAGGATAATGACAAACAATCCTGAAAAGATTAATTTTCTGGAAAGTAACGGTATCAAAGTTTCAGGAAGAATTGCATTAAAAAGTCAAACTACAGAATTCAATAAATTTTACCTACTGACCAAGAAGGAAAAAATGGGACATCAAATCTGATTTCAAAATTAGAAAAATTTTTTACCGTTAAAGTTCTATTTGCTCATGCCACAGATAAATGCATATATAACCAATGCACCCGAGGGTGGAATAACCTTCAGTAATGTAAACATATCAAATGAAGAAGGCAACGTGTCCCTTCGCCCGGTACTAACGGGAATATGTGGCACAGATAGGGGGATGGTTAAAGGAGCACTCTCCTTTGCTTATAACCCGAAAGGATACGATTTCGAAGTGATCGGTCACGAGTCTCTATGCCAGGTTATAGAATCACAATCGAATCTTTTTAACAGGGGAGATTTGGTGGTTCCAGTTGTAAGAAGGCCTGGGGAATGCCCAAACTGCAAAATTGGTAGACCGGATAACTGTTCAGATGGAAACAAGCATGAGGCAGGAATCACCGGTCTTCACGGTTTTATGAGAGAGAGTTTCAAGGAATTCGACTATAATCTCGTAAAAGTTCTGGATGACGATTTGGGAGAAGTGGCAGTACTTACAGAGCCCATGAAGAATGTTGTAAAGGCCTTCGAAGTTTTTGATATAGTGAGAAAACGATCTATTTTTGAAAATGAAGAATCTACATTTCTCGGTAAAAATGCGCTTATTATCGGTACAGGAAATGAAGCTTTTCTTTATGCATTTTTGTCGGTGGACTATGAATTCAAAACATATATGGTTAACAGGCATCCAATAGGAGAAACGGAGACAGAACTCTGCAGTACGTTTGGGATTGACTTTAAGGACTCCTCGAAGGAACCAAACTTCCCTGAGGATTTTAAAATCGATCTGCTTGTTGATACCAGCGGAGACCCGGGGACGATTTTCAGATATATCAGGAAAATGAATCATAATGGAGTTGCTATTCTGTTCGGCACAAACGGGAAGGCACCAGCCACTGGGGTTGATGGAGAAGATATTGACTTTATTGTTGAAAGAAATATCACACTTGCAGGATCAGTTGATGCGGCAAAGATACATTATCTTAAAGGGCTGGATTATCTATCAAAATGGAACAGAAGATATAACGGAATTATGAAAAAAATGATTACAAACACTTTCAAGCCGGGGGATTTAGATCTCTTCAGTAAAAAGCCAGCTGGTGAAATTAAAAGCGTCATAAAGTGGAACTGAAAATGGAAACAATCATCTTTGACGGAAAAGCATTTTCCAAACAAATAGATGAGCAAACTCAAAAGCTTACCGATAGGTTTCAAAGTATTCAGGGAAGAAAGCCCAGATTGTTGATTGTCGACCCTGCAAACACAGAAGAATCAATGATTTATGCAAGGAGCAAATCCAAAAAGGGGATGAAACTGGGGATAGAAACTATAATACTGTCACTTGGTGGACCATCGGGAGATTACGAACCGCTCCTAGAACTTGAAAAATATATACTGAAGGATGAGCCTGACGGTATTTTTGTGGAGAGGCCATTACCCTCGTGGTTAAACCAGGACAGTCTTGAAAACACAATTCCACAATATCTGGATATAGAAGGTACATCCTCCTGTATGCAGGGAAAGAACTTGAACGGTAACCCGCATGTTATTCCGGCAACCGCTGAAGCTGTTCTCAGAATTATTGAGTATCTCGGAGGAAGATATGGAAACGATGTTTGCATTGTTAGCAGAACAAACACCATAGGAAGACCATTAGCAATGGCATTGCTTAACAGGAATTATACAGTAACGGTTTGCCACAGTAAAACCCAAAATATTTCAAAATTCACATCCTCTGCTGGAATAGTTGTCTCTGCTACAGGTAAGCCTCTATGGCTGGGGTCTGAGCAAATACGGGAGGGGGCGGCAGTTATTGATGTTGGCATAGTTCAAGTTGGTGACAAGATTGTTGGAGACGCAAACCGCGAACAATTGATGGGAAAAGCCGCTTTCCTGACACCAGTTCCGGGAGGAGTTGGTCCAGTTACAACTTCCATAATAATGGAAAATCTGATCCGTCTGTGCCTGGATAGGATCGAAGACAGGTTTCAAACATAAGGAATACTATCAGTTCAACATATTTTACAAATAATTAATTAACAGGATAAACAATATCTTTTTATGGCTATGAACAGGACTGATAAAATACAGAATTTTTTAAAACACCATATAAATAATAAGAAGGCAATCCTTGGAGTTAGTGGAGGTATAGACAGTTCTCTGGTCCTTATGCTGCTTAAGAATTCTATTCAACCTGATCAGATAATGGCAGTGTTCATGCCAGAGATATATACATCAGAAAAAGACAAGAATGATATAATACAATTGGAGAACGCGTCTGGAATTCCCATAAAAAATGTCTATATAGATAACTTCGTAAAATCATACGAATCTATCCTGGAGATTAAGGATAAGAAACTGTTGGGCAACATAAAATCCAGAATCCGGATGACCATTTTGTACTATTTCGCAAACAAGGAGCAGGGAATTGTCGTGGGAACAACAAATTTGACAGAGTACATTACGGGATATTACACCAAATTTGGGGATGGAGGATGCGATATCGAACCACTGCTGCAGTCCACTAAAACAGATGTAAGATCAATGTCCAAAGAAATTGGTGTTCCACTGCCCATAATCAGAAAACTACCATCTGCAGGTCTGTGGACTGACCAGTACGATGAAAGAGAATTGGGTTTTTCTTACGATGAACTTGATTCAGAAATCGAATATTTTCTCTCAAATAAAAAATTTAATGATTCTATAGCTGGGAGGAAATTGAAAAGCCTTTATGAAAACAGCGCTCACAAGAGAGTGATGCCTCCCAGACCGGAAATGGATCTATAATGGCCATACAGGGCTCTAACTTTTTTGAACTGAGTTTTCTGCTCATCATTGCCTCATTTTCTATCCCAATAGCACGAAAGGCCTCACTGGTTGAGATTCCAATACTTATAGCACTTGGTCTTTTATTTGGCCCGGGCCTCGGGTTGATCACACATGGCTTTGCAGAGTATATGGTTCAGGATTTTGCGGGATTTGGAATTGGCATACTCGGTTTGGCAGTTATACTTTACTATGAGAGCCACAACATAAATTTTCGTGTAATGAGAAAATATCTTGCAAGCATTGTTTCGCTTAACACACTGGGAATGGTTGTGACATCAATAGTTGCCGGATTATTCTTTTCGCTACTCACTGGTGCTCCGTTCATGATTGGGTTCCTGTTTGGGGCTATAATTTCACCTACAGATCCTTCCACCCTGTTGCCATTATTTAAGAAGATAAAGATCAAGGACGACTACTCTGGAACGTTGATAGGGGAGAGTCTCTTCAATGATCCGCTGGCAATTATACTTGTTACACTTGCGATATCATTCATTTATCCTTACTCTTCCTATTCCACTCTATTCAATTTCCTAGGAAATCATTTTGGACTTTTGCCAAGTATTCCCTTGTTTCTGATTTTACAGATTGCTGTCCCGGCAGCAGTCGGATTGTTCCTTGGGTTTATCATAGTTTATCTCAACAAACTTCTGAATTTCGAAAATCTCATAGTCGGTCTCCTTCTTGGAGTAATTCTGTTTGAACTTGCATCTCTTGAACTCGTTGGGATAACCCCATTTCCCGCGATTATTGCAACGGGCGCAATAGTTGGAAATTTCACAGACAAGAGTATATTCTGGTCCAGAGAGTCAAACTTCCAGGAGAATCTATCATTCCTTGCACAGGGTCTGATATTTATTCTGGTAGGATCACTCATAACATTGAACGATATCACCGGGTATCTGATGCAGGGCCTTTTCCTGGCGTTGATAATAATATTTGTGGTAAGACCCGTTGCCGTGTTCCTGTCTCTTCCTCCGTCACGGAAGAACAAATCAGGACCAACTAAGAATTGGAGAGTCAGAGCATTTATTGCACTTTCAGGTCCAAGGGGTGTGGTATCAGTTGTGGAAGCCACTGTACCCTTAACTGTAGGCATACTATCCGGGAATGGCCTTCTCCTGAGATGGGGACCTGTCATAGAAATAGATGTTGCATTTATTGTGTTGATTTCCATACTGCTGCAGACCATATACTTGCCATATGTGGCTGGAAAATTACTGCCTACAGACGCAACTCAAACCTGAATGAGTTCTGGGAGGTCTAAACTCTGGAATACCTTCCTCCTGTCCTTGTAGAACTGGTTGACCATGTAATAGAAGTCCTTGTAGTTCGATATTCCCTTTTCTATCATTTTTTCCAGAACTTGAGTTCTAATATCTATTTCCTGCTCAATGTCGGATTCATACTTCCCTTCCTTGTCTGCAATTTTACGCATTGAATAGCTGAAACCTGAGTAAGTTTGGGTATCCGACATATCATTCAGACCGAATGCGTTGTTTATAACGATATCATTTGATATTTCGTCCTGCCCTGCAATTTCTGAGATTGTCTTTATTCTCCTCCTCGAACCTCTCTCATCTACTATATTTTGCAAGATTATTACGACATCCAGCGTCAGAAGAAGGTTTCTGGGTATATTAATTGGTTTAGATTCCATCCTGTGTATAAACGTGCTTATATCATCTGCGTGGAATGTTCCGTAAACATATCTACCAATGGACATTGCCTGAAAGAGTGTGAATGCTTCTGCCCCTCTCACCTCCCCCACAATAACGTAGTTCGGCCTCTGCCTCATGGTCACAGTCAAAAGGTCGAACATATCGATTTCCCCGGATCTCTTTCCGGTTTCTGGATCAAGCTTGCCGTATCCTGATCTTGTGACCATGGGTACCCAGTTCTCGTGTATCAGGTTGATTTCCCTTGTGTCCTCAATGGATACAATTTTCTTTGAAGCGGGTATAAACAAAAGTATGGCGTTCATCAGGGTAGTTTTACCGGTAGCGGTTCCACCAACCACCATTATATTTCCACCATACTCTGTTAGAACCCATAGGTATGCAAACACTCTGGTGTTGCAGAGTGATCTTTGAATTAGATCCAGAGGCGTCATTGGTTCCTCCCTGAATTTTCTTATCGTGAATGAGGATCCCTTGTTTGTGATATGTTTCCCCAATGATGCAGAAATTCTTGAGCCATCCTCGAGAGTAGCATCGACGATTGGATTTGCAATTGAGATGTGTCTGCCAACATCCTGCAATATCTTTTTGACAAAAGCCTCAAGTTCAAGAGCATCTTCGAAAATTACATTTGTTGGAATGTAACCAAAAGATCTGTGGAAAACGAATACTGGGACTCCTGGGGCATCGCACGATACATCCTCTACATTTGGGTCTTTCATCAATGGTTCTATCTTTCCAAAACCTTTGATATCCCTCTCGACGTAATATGATAAACTGTCCAGTTCTTCACTTGTGAATGAATTTGTCATTCTCAGTGCACGTATGAATTGTGGCACGGCATCCCTTTTGGATACTGCTTCTGTCTTGTAATTGTCCGGATTTGTAATTTCGGTAAAGAATTCATCCCTATATTTTGCGTATAATCTGAGAACTCTTTCTCTCAATTCAGGTTCAATTACTTCATACCTGAATATGGTGGCTCCCCTGTCAAAATAAACTCTTGAAAATACAGTTCCAGGCACTAATTCTGTGAAAAACCTGTCTTCACTTGACCTCTTCTGGTACTTTGCAGCAGTTGTGGATTGCCTTACCAGGAATTTTCTCTTCCCTGACTTCTTTTTTGTCTTGGAAAAAAGGGCCACCTACATCACCCCAATTATTCCCAGTACAACTATGCTTATCATCACCAAAATTCCTGACATCAATGCACCTGAAGTTAGCCTTCCATCCCTGAAAACACCAGATATCAGCCCAGAGGCAGCACTCTGTACAATGACCCCTGCACTGAACAATCTCTCGATCTGGAAAAACGAATTTGCGGAACCGATTGATAACACTCCCCCTGAACTTCCCCCCGATAGGCTCCCGCCTGATATTTGTGGAAAAAAGAATGTGTCCAACATCACTATCACAAACAGGAAAACGCCAAATGACGTGGCAAGAGTTGTTGAATAACTTCTCATATCTGCAAATCTGCTCTCTCTCATCAAGTAGGTTTGAGTTGTAAAACTTGACACAAGGGAAATTACGTCTGAAGTATTGCTTCCTGATTCACTTGCCTTTTTTATAATTTTTCCAACTCGTATTATGGATGTTGACTTTAGTCGCTTTCCAAAGTCATTCAAAGCCGTTTCCACAGGAATTCCAAGTTTTATCATCCCAGCCAGATGTTCAATCTCCGATGAAAGGGGACCATAGTTATTTTCTGAACTCCTCAGTATGGCTTCTGACATTGGTGTTCCGAAATTTGTATGCCCCGCGAGGTCCCTCAAAAAATCTGGTAGCCTTCTTTCAGCTTCTTCAATTCTCTTTATTCTAGCGAAATCTGTAAGTCCAAATGGAAAGAATACAACAATCATTGCTATGGAAGCAAGAATTAACGGGTGGTCCAGCGGATCTAATGCTGGATACTTGAAAAAGTAACCGAAGAAGAATGCTGCTACAAGCGCCGTGACTGAAAAAGTAAAAGCAAGGTACCTGATTTCGACTCCGCCTACCTCGTATCTCATACATCCACCTCTCCAATGGTGCTGCTCAGTATAAGTGCAAACATTATCGCTATAACTGGTATTATCAAAAACACTATAAGATACAGAACCGTTAGGGTCTCGGACCCTTCTCCCGGTATAACGGATGTTACTGTTCCTATGATGACCATGAGTATGAGTGGAAACATTATACCAACTATGATATAACTCTCCGCGAGAACCGAAAGAGACTCTGTGTTTCTCTTAATCAAAGTGCTTAATTCAGTCTGGTACTGCAGTGCTTTCTGCTTGAAGTATTCCTTCAGATCCCCTCCAGACGTTTGAGTTGTTATAATACCCTGCAAAAATTCAGAGAATCTCTGTGAAGGAGTGTTTGAAGCCCCTTCCTTGACCGCATTTATGATGTCTTCTCCAAAAAGCCTTGTTGAAACGGATATACTCTTGGCTTCCCTGGCCAGTTCTCCGTATTCCTGACTGTTTGCCAATTCGTAGATAATATTTTCTACAGGCATGTCTGCAGATGCCATGGTCGCAATGTATCCCATTGCCAGTGGTAAAACTGCATCTATTTTTTTCTTTCTTGTGTTCGCCACAGAATTTGGGAATTCAGAAAGGAGAGCAAAATAGATTATTACCATCATGAACCAGATCGCAAATGCCATAATTGTAAAATCTGGGAATTTTAACACAAAAATATCGACTCCCACAATGCTCACTGCTATGAAAATAATCGCACCAAGCAATCCCCTTGAGAAATACTCTATAGCATCCATCGGAATCTTTGCCTTTCTCAAGCTTTCATCCATTTTGTTAGATGTCATGTATTTTTGAAGTACATTTCCGAAGATTTTGACGGCTGCTACATCGAAAAATCCCGGTGCAGGTAGGATTACTTTGGGTTGTTTTGGGTTGAGTTTGTTGTTTAGATTCTGAAAGAATGACGGTTTGGTATTTTCCTTTTTTATTGAGATTTCCTTTCCTTCTTCCATTATGCACCACTTGCCATTTTCAAAGCCGTCTCAGGGTCCTTGTAATATATGTTTATGATCCTAGTGATATTGGTGTAGTCAGTGATATTATTTTCCACCATCGCTTCCAGCAGATGCATCCTTTTCTTAAATTCTGCATCAAAGTCTTCCTGTGTCATCTGCTTAGTATCCCTAACCTCATTCAATATCTTACTATACCCTGAAAAAACCTGTCTGTTCTCATTGAAATCATAACTGAACACTCGATTATATAATATTTCTCCTGAATCTGAATCGATGCCGACAATCTCGTCTATTTCCATCAATTTCCTCATATTTCTACTGCCAACCCTCACGAATTTGTTGAAAATTACAACGTTTAGTGAGCTTATGAGAACCCTGGGTATGTTTAGAGGATTAGACTCCAATCTGTTAACCAGCGTTTCCATAGAATCAGCATGGATGGTTGAGTATGCCGTGTGGCCAGTTGAAATTGCCTGAAAGAGTGAGTATGATTCCCTTCCTCTGATTTCCCCAAGAACTATGTATGTTGGCCTCTGCCTCATTGCCATTTTCACAAGTTCAAACATACCAATTGGCGGGTTCTTTTCATCCCTGCTTGATGTCGAGTATATGCTTTCCCTGGTTGATGTAGCTACCCAGTTCTGGTGCATGATATTTATTTCCCTCGTCTCTTCGATGCTGAAGACCTTGGTGTTTGAAGGAATGAACATGAGAAACGCGTTAATTGTGGAAGTCTTACCAACTCCAGGAACGCCTGCAATAATGGCTGATTTTAAGTTCTCAACCACAAACCAAAGATATGCAACAAGTTCAGCTGTTGCTGTTCCATACTTTATCAGTTCAATTGGCGTGAATGGCGTTTCTCTGAACAACCTGAATGTAAAGGCTGATCCCTTGGTAGATATTTCATTACCATAGGTTAATTGAATTCTATGACCCCGAGGAAAAGTGCCGTCGATAATGGGTTCATTCATTGATACCTCCTTCCCACACATTTGAGCCAGTCTTACAACATAGGAATCCAAATCCTTTTCTGAATCAAAGACTACGTTTGTCTTAAGAGATCCGTGTATCTTATGCTCAATAAATATGGGGACGCCAACACCGTTGCACGACACATCCTCAACCAGTGGGTCCCTTATTACTGGCTCGAGTGGTCCAAATCCCTCATAGTTCCTCTTGATGTAATATTTTATCTTGTCAGTTGTTCTTCTATTCAGTTTGTACTTTCTGCCCTTTAAATAGGCATCTATGACTCTTTCAATCGTTAAGGTGCTGAGATCGTCAGGGAGGTTTTTTGTGTTTTTTACTATCTGTTCCATGTTTTTTGAGATTCTCTTCAAAAGTTCATTTTCATCGGATGACATAACGGGTTCATTCACCACATACATAGCTTCCATAGTGTTTGGATTCCATGATATTTCTACAGATACAGTCTGCGGGATTATAGTATATTCATCCAAAACTTCATATCTACCTACTGATGGTACATCTAATTTGCGCTCTTCTCTAATTTGCTGAGTTGATGTTGCAGGAAGTTTTTTGCTTCTGCTCTTCAGGGAAGGGAAAAGAGGCATTTAATACATCCAATGTAACTAATATATTAAATTTTGTGATTTTGACTTTGAAAATAATGCCCCCAGTTCGCAAAATTTTATAGACAGAACCTAATCACCCCACAGGGCTGGTAGATCAGAGGTAGATCGCTTCCTTGGCATGGAAGAGGCCAGGGGTTCAAATCCCCTCCAGTCCATTAACAAATGTGCAGGGATTGCTGCGGTTTGAACTCTTTTAGAATTTAGGTTTTTCTACTGAAATTTCCTCAGATATCAGCATGGGATTGTCTATTCATGTGAAAAAACTGATATTGAGGTCCTGTTTTATTATTGGTGGTGAGAAAATAATTTTATATAGATATCCCAAAAAATAGAATATGTAAGAATAATTCTCATCCTTCGTTTCAAATTTTGAATTCCCGGTAATATTAGATAAAGTTTGAAGCCCCAGATTTCCATTTCGTTTCAAGGAATCAGAATGATAAGTTCACAATGAAGGAGAGAACTTAGTTCACTTTTCTTTTCCTTGACTACATTCCGAAATGAATTCTAAATTTTACATTCCCCTTTTTAATAGTTATTTGTTTGTTTTTTTTTGATATTTAGTTATCTTAAAGATTCTTGAAAATATCATTATCCATTAGCATCGATACAACGAAATTGGGTTCATCTACAATCTCCGATATCCTCAAATTTCCAGCAACGCTGGAGAGAATGTAACCTTCCTCCTCATTGAACCCCAGAGATTTTAAGTATTCAACCATATTCCTAACTGCCTTTTTTGATGCTTCTACTAGGTCTGGGTCGATACCTGTGGTAGCTATGTAATTCGCAGTGCATTTTTCTGAACCAACTGTCATTGGTGATCTAATTTTTAATGTCTTGTGTACTTTAACCATAGCGGTTACTTCTGCCCCCGTTTCTATTGCTGTGCCACAAACTTCTCCATCCCCCTGCGCTGCGTGGGGATCAGAAAATGAAAGTAAACCACCTTCAACGTTAACGGGTAAAAATATTCGGCTATCCTTCCTATTTAATTTGTTGTCCATATTGCCTCCGAATGTTTGAGGTGGAATCATTCCGAACTCGCCCTTTTCCGGTGCAGTTCCAATTACACCTAAAAATGGCTCTATTTTAACTTCAACACTTCTTGAGAAACCTCTCTCCGGTTTGGCAAATCCGTTTTCGATTTTCCATATAACCAGTTTTTCTTGGTATTCATTTTTTAAAAGCCCAAAATTATTCATTATTGCAGTCCATCCCCAATTCCAAGTTTTAATGTCAATAATATTTACTTCAATTGTGTCACCTGGTTCTGCTCCCTTAATCCTAATTGGGCCAATACCTGCATCGTATTTTGAGGAGTCTATTTTATTCAAGTCCTCAAGTGAAAAGCTTCTACGAATCTGCCCAGTTGAGGAATCGGGTATTCTTATTGAAAATAATTCTCCCTCATTTACATCCATAACCGGCCGATTTTTATTAGACCATCTGAAATGCTGATTGATTGTAAGACTTCCATCCAGTTCCATAGTTTATTGTGATTCAATATGAAATTTAAATTTATTCCTAAATATCATTGCGTTGCATAACTCTGACATACTCTCCATCCCAAGGGATTGGAGGTTCTAAGGTCGCTGTCGTTCATAGCGTTGCCTCTTTGTGGGTATCAGTGCTCCCCTTGCATACATCCCTGTC
>JAJZYV010000094.1 GCA_021797955.1 Thermoplasmata archaeon | reverse complement strand
TGTCTGGGAAACGTATGAGAAGAACAATAAGCTTAGTATAGATAGGAGATCTCTATTTGACATACCCTCATCCGATATACCTGAGGCAGATGGGATAATTGGAGGTCCCCCATGCCAAAGCTGGAGCCTAGCAGGTGCAATGAGAGGTATTCATGACAAAAGGGGAATGCTGTTCTACGAATATGTTCGGGTACTCAAGGACAAGATGCCAAAATTTTTTGTAGCTGAAAATGTGCCTGGGATGCTTTCATCAACCCACCGAATGGAGTTTAAGAAAATTATAGCAGCAATGGCAAAAATCGGATACAAAGTGTCATACCATGTTTATGATGCTAGAAACTATGGGGTTCCACAAGAGAGGAAACGGATTATTATTGTAGGCATAAGGAAAGACCTCCGGTTCAGCTTCAGTCCCCCACCACCTACCCATTCAAAAGGCAATGGCATAGGGTTAGACGGCAGAGAGTTGCAAAAATGGGTAACACTGAAAGAAGCTATTGGTAACCTTCCTCAAGCGGTGCCTGCCCTTGAAAAGAACAAACCAAACCCTGCTGCAAATTTTCCAAACCATGAGTACTTGGTTGGGAGCTTCTCTACAATATACATGTCAAGGAACAGAAAAAAGGGTTGGGAAGATCAATCTTTCACAATTCAGGCCGGCGGTAGACATGCACCGTTGCATCCAGATTCATGCCCAATGCAGAAATCCGGTGAGGACAAATGGATCTTTACTGGCGATTCCTACAGGCGGCTGACTGTCAGGGAAGCTGCCAGAATACAGACATTTCCCGATGGATTTACTTTCTATTATACAAATGTTGCGCAAGGATATAAAATGGTAGGGAATGCTGTACCCGTTAAACTTGCGTTCAGCATAGCAAAGAAAATCTCAAATGATTTATATTTCATAGTAGGTCCAGAATTGCAAACTGCAATAGGGATGGTGAAAAGTTGAACTATGGTACCAGCAATGGCTCTTCAGATCAATAAAATATTGTGTGAAGACAATGACATTTACTGAATTGAAGTTAAGGAGGTCATACGATAGTTATGCTAGTGATTTGACAAAAGAATTTTTTAACCCAGTCCTATCTGAATCAAAAATATATTTGAGGGCAGCTGCTTATTTTTCTTCCTTGTCCCTAAGGGCTATTAGCAAAGGTCTGGCCAGCTTGCTTTCAAAGGGTGGGAAAATGAAACTTATTGTGGCTATTTTGGTATCTGATGCCGACTATGAGGCTATATTGCAGGGGAAGAAACTCGTTAATGAAGAGATCTTAAAGGTATTTTCTGATGAATCAGCAATGTCAGAAATGCTTAGCAATGATTCTGTTAACGCTCTTTGCAATTTGGTTTCTGCAAAGCGGCTTGACATAAAATTTATTTTTAGCAGGAAAGGAATTTTCCATATGAAATTTGGAATCTTTGAAGACTATGCTGGAAACTTAATATCTTTCTCAGGATCGTTGAATGAAACATACGAAGGGTACCAGATTAATGGTGAAGAGATAAAGGTGTTTAGGGGGTGGGTACCTGGAGAATCAAACTATGTAGACGATGATTATTCTAAGTTTTATTTATACTGGGAAAACCGCTTACCCCTTGAAGAGACTATTGTTTCAGATCTCCCGCCAGAAGCAATGGAAAAAATTAAATACGCAGCCCAAAACAGTAATAAAAATAAGAAGGTAGAACCGTTACCACTGCGTTATTACCAAGAGAATGCTCTAAAATTTTTTTCTGAAAACGGTTTCCGGGCAATTTTAGAGATGGCTACTGGAACAGGCAAAACATTAGTTGCTCTTAACTGCTTGAAGCTTCTGTATATAAAAATGGGCAAAAAATTCACCATAATCGCTGTTCCAACTGATGCCTTGGCACACCAATGGCAAAAAGCGTGGAAGAACTTTTTTGGTTATGCCCCATTTGTTTACATCTCCAAGAATAAAATGGATTTTCTTTCCTATTGCACCTATTCGCGAGATGATGGCGTAGCAATAATGACATACAACTCGCTGTCAAGGTGGATTCAGGATGATTTGCTACAAATTACTGGAAATGAAATTGCTATAGTTGCAGATGAGGCACATTGGCTAGGAGCTCCAACATTTTCAAAGGCAATGGTAAACAATTTCGAATATCGGATTGGGCTATCCGCCACCCCAGAAAGGATGTTTGACGAGGATGGAACGGAGAGATTATTGAAATTTTTTGGGAATAATGAATATGAGTATGGTCTCACTGAAGCAATATCTGATGGTTACCTCTCGGAATTCAACTATTTTCCATACTTTTGCAAACTTACAACAGATGAGATTGCAGAATATGGAAATCTGACAAAGAAAGTTGTCAACTCTCGAGAGTCTTCAAATGGATACGAGATTTCCCCTCAAGAGGTTGCATTAATTAAGAGGGCGAAGGTAGTCAAGAAAGCCAAATGTAAGATCTTTATTTTTAGTGAAATCCTCAAGGGACTAAATGATTCTCGAAATTTGGACCATATATTGGTGTTTTTTGAGGATCGCAATCAACTTTTAGAAGCACAGCAAACTTTGATCAATATGAGAGTGCCATTTAACACAGTTGATGCCACTACAAATGATATAGAAAGGGTAGCCTCTTCTGCAAGGCTTGAAAATGGAGAGATATCATGTTTGTTGTCAATGAGGGTTTTAGATGAAGGTGTTGATATACCATCCGCAAAGAGAGAAATTTTAATGGCTTCCTCATCGAATGAGCGGCAATATATACAGAGGGCCGGGAGAATACTTAGGACACATGTTGGGAAAGGGAAAGCAGAGATTTTTGATCTAATAGCATTTGCCGAACAATCTGATTGTCCCGAGTGGCTATGGAAATATGAAATTAACGCAATAAAAAAAGAAATCCAAAGAGCAATGTACTTCTGCAAGGCAGCTTCAAATAAATCTGAATGCGTTGGACTTTTGCATAATTTCGGTGAAAAAGTTAATATATCAATTTGGGAATAGATCCAAATGACAAACAAAGAGACTGTTGGAGGGATTATTGAAAAGACCCTAGAGGAGATAATTGCAGCAAAGGGCATATATGGAGAAGAAGGTCAGGTTATGCTAAATAAATCTTTGCAGCTTGTTGCACTTGCTATGGCCGGTTATAATTCAGTTTCCTCGCAAGAAGATATGAACAGGGTCAAAAATGTCATAGAAGGATAGATTAGATGTACATAAAATCCATTTCTTTGGAAAACTATCGTTGCCACAAGAAAACAGAAATAGATTTCTTCCCAGATCTCAGTCAAGGCTATATAAGCATCTTAGAAGGCGGCGATGGGGATGGAAAAACAACACTATTTAACGCAATAAGTTGGTGCCTTTACGGAAAAGAAACCTCAGAACTTCTAGGGGCGCCAAAGCAGAGTCTTGGGATACCTAACGTTTCTTCACTTAATGATGAGGGGCTAAGTAAGCTTTCTGTAAATTTATGGCTCGAAGTCGATAAATCTGATAAATATAAAGAGCACCCTGCTTCAATAATGGCTATGAGAAAAGCAAGCGTCAGGGGCACAAATATTGTGGATCAAGAGTTTTCACTACAAATTTATTTTCATGATGAAAATCCAAAAGTCCTCCGGGATCAAGAGGCTGAGAGGTATATAGAGAACATCGCCCCAAGTGACCTCATTGAGTTTTATATGTTCAATGGAGAATATCTAAGCAGTGGGAAAAACGTAAAGGGTGAAAATATAGATGCTTCAATTAAAAGGCAATTCAGGACAGGTGCTATAAGGTCAATAGAAGAGCTGCTTAGGCAAATAGAAAGCGATTATAGGGAAAGAGCCAATAGGGCAAGCAAGAAGGATGATAGCGGCATTGCCAGCGAAATAAAGCGAATCGAAGAATCGATTTCCAATTACGAAGACAAGAAGGTTTATTTCGAAGAAGAAGCTAGAAAATATGAGGAAAAAGAAAAAGCAGCAAAGGATAAGATGGATAAGTACAGAGAAGATAAAATAAGAATAGAGAGCAAAAAGGATCTCCTTCGTGAACTTTCTAAGAAAAAAGACGATAGAAAAAAGCTCATTGGGAACACAAAAGACACCGTAGAAAAGCTTTGCAAGACAAAAATGGAATACGGGTACCTAGTTGTTTCCAAGGCAACATTGGGAGAATCTTATGCTAAAATAAAAGACGAAATAGGGAGGGGTAATTTACCACCTAATATTAAAAAGGAATTTGTAGATGACTTGATTGAAATGCACAAATGCATTTGCGGCAGAGAGTTATCCGAAGGTTCCATTGAGATAGAAAAGGTAAGGGCGATCCTCAATGAAAGCGAGAGAGAAAGCAGCAAAAATATATTGCTGGAGATTTCACCCGTGATTAACAGCATTCTCCAGCTTGTTGAGGAGAGAGTCCCAAAAGTGATAGAATCAATGGAAGACATGATCAAGAAAGGACAACAAGAAGTAAGAGAACTATCTGATGAAATAGAAAGCATGAATTCTCAAGAAAGTTCCCTTACAAAAGATGAAGAAGAGGTAATGAAAGGGTTTGAGAACGCGGAAAAGGATTTTTCTAATTTTGGCTCGTTTTTTAACGATAGTAAAAAAAAGGCTAACGACTTCGATAATGATATCCGCTCAGCAAAGGCAGAACTAGGAAAACTGAAGGATAAGCAAGAGAAGTTAGCAGGTAAAGCTGATGAGGCTAGGAGATTCTTTTCTTACTCAAAAGTAGCCATATTGCTGAAGGATGTATTGGCTGAACTAAGAGACAGAATTTCAGAAAAATTCATCATTTCACTGCAAGAAGAAGTAAACAGGCTAATATCTTCAGTGAAAGGACTCTCTCACCTTTCTGTTCGCATTAAAAATATTGCAGGGTCAGTTAGGGTAGAGTATGAAGACAAATTTTTGCCCTTGGAGGGTGTTTCATATCTCAGCGAAGGGCAAAATCAGATTATAAGCATTGCCCTGATTGCAGCTTATTCCGCGGTCCTAAAGAATCTTGGAGGCGGGATCGCTGAGGCTCCATTCATTATTATGGATCACCCATTTTCCGACTTGGGGCTACCTAGGAAGGAGGAAATATTAGGGAGTTTCGGAACCCTTTTTGCTGGTACAAGGGTAATAATACTCACCCCTCCAGGAGATTTTGACTTTTCAACTGTTGGTAAATCAATAGCTTCGCATTACACTGTTAAAAACGATCCAGAAACCAAGGTGTGTAGTGTGGGGGTGCCACCATGACGATCGCATCATATTTACCAGGCGACCCAAGACTTTCAATAAGTGAGGAAATCGCCAGCAAGTGCCTAGATGTAATAAGGGAAACTTTTAAAAATGAAGGGCTTACTGAGGATTCCTATTTGATAGTTATGACTGCAATAGCGATATACAAAGAGAAAGAAAACCATGGGGTGCAAGACTATAATTGCCACAGATTGTTAGAAGGCAAAAAAGGAACCAGGCAAATATTGAATTACAAGAGATTAAGTGATGAGCATCTAGCTTATTTGTATGCTGAAGCAATTAAGGAAGTTGGAATAGAGGGATCCCTTGACTTTAAGATAGTTTCAGAACTCTGGTCTCACTGGGTGGAGGAAGGGCTCAAAATTATGTATTGTGATTATTATTTGAAATATTATCCGGGAAATAACATTGACTATTTTCTGCAAAAGCTTTTTCCTTTTTTGGGAAAGGAATGACATGTTTGTGCTTCTTCACACTTTCATGTGGGTAATTTTATCTAATGTTTAGATATATTATTTCATGGACGAATGCCAGTTGTATTCAACATTACTAGAACTTAAATCACCATGGGAGGTTGAAAGAGTCTCTCTGGATTCTGTGAAAAAGACTGTTGAGATATATATAACACATGTGAAGGGCTCAAAGCTTCTTTGTCCCATGTGCAGGAAAGAACGCATGGTTTATGATCACTTAAGGGAGAGAGTATGGAGGGATCTTGACAGCATTGAATTCATGACATTCATTCATGCATCTCCGCCAAGGATATCCTGCCCGGAACATGGCATCATAGAGGCGGTGATGCCATGGACAGAGAAGAGATCCAGATTCACGGTGAGATTCGAAACCAGATCCATAAGGATGCTCCAGAATATTGACACGTACAATTTCACTGACATCATGAAATTATCATGGAAACAGGCATGGAACATCCTTGATCGGGCGGTGAAGAGGGGAAGGGAGAGGAAGAGCGGCCACCCATCCATCATTGGCATTGACGAGAAATCATACAGGAAGGGGCACAGATACATCACACTTGTCTATGACATGATCAACAATGGTGTGGAATACATTTCATACGACAGGAAGAAGAAATCACTGGATGAATATTACAATACCCTGTCCAATGAACAGCTTTCCTCCATTACCGCGGTCTCAATGGACATGTGGGATCCGTTCATGTCATCCACCATGGAACATGTTCCAGATGCAGGAAGGAAGATTGTCTTTGACAGGTTCCATGTCATGAAGCATGTGAATATGGCAGTTGATTCCACCCGGAAGAAAGAGAACCGCATGTTTCTTGAGAAAGGGCTGTCTGATCTGAAGGGGACCAGATACATATGGCTCTACTCATCCGGGAATTTGCCTGAGAAATACAGGGAAAAATATGAGGAACTGAAGAAATCCGATCTCCTTACGGGAAAGGCCTATTCCATGAAGGAGAATATCCGGGATTTATGGACAGCACCATCCATGGATGATGCAATGAAATACTGGAATAGCTGGTATTCATGGGTAATGCATTCCACCATAGATGCAATGAAGGATATTGCAAGGATGATGAAGGTCCATCTGGAAAAGATAATGAACTACTTCGTTCACAGGATCACCAATGCAAGGGCAGAAGGGATCAATTCAAAGATAGCGCTCATAGAAAAGATGGCGTATGGATTCAGAAATAAGGAGCACCTGAAGACTGCCATATATTTCAGGTGTGGTAATCTACAGCTTTATCCATGAACCCACATGAAAGTCCGATGACCCAAAATGATTTCTTGCCGCGGTG
>JAJZYV010000093.1 GCA_021797955.1 Thermoplasmata archaeon | reverse complement strand
CTCTTCGGCAACATATTTCTTTCGTGCTAAATCCATCATCTTCCGCGTGAAAACTATAGAATACACTGAAACAACGATCGCGAAAAGAAAAGACGCCCATCCTGCAAGAGCAATATTTCCATTCGCAGTTGCAAGGTCGATAGTTTTCATTAAGCCGGTGTGGATTTCCAGTGTTTTACCGTGCGAAATATTGGGCCAGTATTCTCCGATCTCCAGGCCTCCCCAAGCACTGTTTATGGTTGAGGATATTCCGGAAATAAGATATGGGAAAGTTGACGGGATTATAACATATCTCATCTTCTTAAAAAATCCAAGATCTAGATTTTTCATAATTTCGCTGTATTCTGAAGGCATTGCCTTGACTCCCATCCAGAAACTGTAAAATACGTAATAGAATGTCGCTATGAATCCCAAGAATAAAACCAATCCCTCTTCAACCTGTGAGCCGAGTATGACTGCAAATAATGGATAAATCCCTAAAAAGATGAATGGGAAATAAGCGGGAACTGGGTAGGAACTAATGGTCTGAATTATGGGAATTCCAACTGCTTCTGCCTTTCTTCTGGTTGCTAATAGATATCCCAATGTGAATGCAAAAAGAATCGATATTGCTGTTATGATGAAAACGCGAATATAATCGACCAATAACTGATATAGAAGAGCGGGAGTTTGCGAGAATAGATATGACCATTCGCTATGGCTGATCGAGAACAGGAATATCACTACTGAGTAAATTATATACGCAAATATAGCAACTGCAACGAAACCTGCAATTATTCCATATGGACTCTTTCTTGGTTCTCTTGAGAACAGCTCCTCTGGATCCCTTGGGCTTCTCCTGGCCCTGTTATAGGTTGCTAATTTGCCCAGTGTATTTTCTGATAGTATTGCGGAAAATGTGGCTGTTTGTCTTATTCTGGGCTTTCCTCTTTTGATTATCGGCGCATCTGTATCAATTGTATACTTTGCCACAGCCCTGTTACCCATAGACCGAACGATGGTGATTGTAGCGATTATGAACATTCCTATGGCCAGGAATGTAATAATTAGAAGAAACATGTTTCCATCCCTTGAATATCTATCAATTGCTACTCCAATACCAAAGGTATTGTATGTTGTGAGACCAACCGTGAATACCTCGCTTACCGTGATATAGAAGAATCCATCTGAAATACTTGGAAAGAGATTTGCAACAATTCTTGGTATGGAAAATGGAATGTAAATATTTCTCAATCGCTCCCAGAAACTGAAATCGTAGTTGTCTGCGACTTCTACCATCTCCTTCGGAATCGTTTTAAATGCTTGATATTGACCCATCCATATATTCCAGACAACCGCAGTGAATACGAGAAAATCTGCTGCAAGTTCAACTCCTAACCCCCCTCCTATCCTGGTAACAAAAATTATTAGCACAATTGGAAAAAAGGAAATCACAGGAACGCTTTCGAAAACTTCGGTGATCGAAATGAATAGGTTTTCAAAAATAGCGCTCTTGATTGAAAAATAGGCGAGAAACCATCCTGAGACTATTGAAAGAAGGATGAGACCCAGAACCCTTCCCCCAGTGGCCAGAACTGTAAGCATTATGAATATGAATGGATTCACTTTTTAACCACCTTTTTTTTCGTGAGCAACCCATATAGCGTGTCCAGGTAATGGTCAAATTCTGGGTCCCTACTGCTCCTTGGTCTTTTCATGGTAATATCTATTTGGCCGACAACTGTGGCCGGGTTGTTATTCAGCACAAAAATAGTGTCACACAATTCCACAACCTCTGTTAGATTGTGAGAAACCATGATAACGGACTCAAGGGGACTATCTGGATTGAATAAGATGTTGTAAATATCCTGCCTCAGACCCTCAGCAGTGAGTTCATCAAGATGGGCAAACGGTTCATCCATCAGCAGTACCTTAGGTTCTGCTGCGAGTGATCTTGCAACTGCCACTCTTTGCCTCATTCCTCCACTCATTTCCTTGGGATAGAGATTTTCGAATCCTGTTAAGCCGACCATTTCCAAGGCTTTATCTGCCATGTCTTTCATCTTGTCCTTTGAAATTGGACGATTCTTTAATGAAAGCATAACATTTTCTTGGGCTGTCATCCATGGAAATGTTACAATGGATTGATGAACCATAGATATGAGCGGAGTTGGTCTTAATACATTTTTTCCATGTAAACTTACTGTCCCTTTTTCAGGTTTTATAAAACACCCAATTAATCTTAAAAGAGTTGACTTACCTACTCCTGAGGGCCCAACAATTGCAACATATTTGCCCCTTTCCACCTTGATATTGATATTTTCGAAGACTTTGTACCCGTTTTCGTATCTAAAGTCGAGGCCCGAAACCTCAATCGTTGTTCCAAGTAATCACCCTAAAAGGGCATTGGCTCATATTATAAAAATTGTCACGGGTTTATTGCGGATGTTTCCCGGCATTATTTCATTTTTTAGTGAGTGCGTGTTTTTATGTTTCTTTCTCCCCAATCCCTGATTGCATCAATTACTGGTTTTATTTCCGATCCCTGTCTGGTAAGGGAATACAAAACAATCACTGGCTGAATTGAGACAACTTCCCTCTTCACAATTCCATTTTCCATCAAAGTTTTCAGTATCCTTGAAAGCGTCCTTGAACTTATTCCATCCGCACTTCTGAGAAGTTCATTGAATCTCATTGGATTTTCAGATAGATATCTTATGATGGTTAACTCCCACTTTCCACCTATCAACTTTATCGTCTCTA
Source organism: Thermoplasmata archaeon (assembly GCA_021797955.1). The sequence continues at coordinate 4,310 of JAJZYV010000093.1, read as the reverse complement.
CTATTGGACAAATGTCACTCTTTACCTCTGAAGTGTTTATCATGATATCTAATGTATAGCAAGTTACTATAAGTATTTTAATGTATTTTTGATATCGGGCTATGGAAACAGGAGAACTTGTAAAGTGGACATCGGATAATGCGCATTCGGAAATAGAGTTTTCAGCTAGGCACATGATGATTTCAACCGTTAAGGGAAACTTCGGTGAATTCAAAATTAACGCCCTTGGAACACACTCTGATCCTGAGAAGGCAAAGGTGGAAGTTATTATTAACCCGTCATCAGTGAATACAAGAGAGAAGGATCGGGATAACCATTTGAGATCGCCTGACTTTTTCGATGTTGAAAAATTTGGGGAAATAAGATTTGAGAGTACATCTATCAAGAAAGTAGATGATGAGAAACATTTAATTAAGGGAAAATTGACAATCAAAGGAGTAACAAAAGATATAACACTTGATGGTACCCTTGAGGGTGTTATAAAGGATCCATATGGAAATACAAGGGCTGGCCTAACAGTAACAGGTGAAATAACCAGAGAGGATTTTGGTCTTACCTGGAATATGTTAATTGAAGCTGGAAAAGTAATGGTTGGCAGCAAAATTAAGATAACAGCCAGGGCCGAAATGGTCATGCAGAAGCAGTAAGGAAAAGACATAACTTAGGTTCTACCTAACTTTTTTTAATTTTGCTTAAAATTGCAATATTTACCTAAGAAAATAAGCGAAATCTTTTAGAGTCTAATAAACCTACAAATTGCATGATAAGGGTAAGTTTATCGGAGCTAAAGGGAAGGCTAAAAAAAATTGGAGAAATAATTGTAAATAAAAACCTCGGTGGGATTTATATTTCCAACGCCACCACTTTCAAATATATAGCGGACTACTTTTACATTCCAACAGAAAGGCCTGCAGCATTCTTTATTGACAGGGATCTTCAACTTCATTTCTTTGGCCCAGAACTTGAAAAGGAACATGTGCTGACGCAATCACCTTTAATTAAGGATTCTTATGGGTATCCTGATTATCCTGGCGTGAAACACCCACTTGCTCTTTTTTCGGACTGGATAAGTGAACTTTCAAGAGGCAAACGAATAGGTACCGATAATAAATCTCTCTATGGGGGCGTCTGGGGGTTCAAGGGTCTGCCTCCAGAAGAAATTTTGAAAGGCTTTGAAATGATTGATGTTTCCCAGGAAATCTACAATTTTAGAAAGATAAAGTCTAATGAGGAAATTGAACTTATGAGAGAGAGCTCTAAATGGGGGAATCTGGCCCACAGATTGCTTCAAGAGTACACAGAACCTGATAGATTTGACTTTGAGATTTCTTCTATTGCATCTACGGAAGCCTGTGTTGCAGCGATGAATGCATTCGGAATGGATGTAGTGCCACCCATAAATTATCCCATTTCCATAGGTGCCGGATTCCGTGGACAGGTCGGAGAGCATACATATTTTCCTCATTCACTTACTGTGAACAGAAAGATCAAATTGGGAGATATGCTTGGATCTGGGGCCAGTGGAAATATTGACGGGTATCATATTGAAATAGAGAGGAATTTATTTGTTGGAACGCCCACCGATGAAATGAGAAAATACCACGGACTAGCGGTTGAAATGCAACAGGTTGCAATCGATTCACTTGAACTTGGAAAACCTTTCTCCAAAGTGGACGAAAAAGTTATGGATTTCGCCAAGCGAAAAGATGTGTTGAAATACAGGTTGCATCATTCCGGCCACTGTATAGGTCTTGAGGGCCACGAATCTCCATTCTTGGATATCGGCGAAAGTGAGGAACTGCAGGAAAATATGGTTTTTTCAGTTGAGCCGGGGATATATGTCCCAAAACTCGGAGGATTTCGACATTCTGACACCGTTGTAATGCATAAAAATGGTCCTGAAGTTATAACTTACTACCCCAAAGAAACAGACGATCTTACTGTTGGATTATAACTAGAACCCATTGAAATTTGATATAAAGTCAGTTCCACCACATTTACCTTCCCTGCAAACCAGAAATGAATTAAAACCTGCTTCAATGGATGCAGATATTTCCTCATTTGAATCTGTGAAGAAAGCTATGTTCTTGCCATCCAGTCCAATTCTTCCAGAAATTTCTTCGTAGCTTTCAGATTCCTTTTTCCCACCCACAGTTGTATCAAAATAGCCATCTATATATGTGGTCAGATCCCCAAACTGAGTTGAACTGAAAAGCATTTTTTGAGACAGAACGGAACCGGAGGAATAAATAAAAATACTCCTTCCCGCAATTTTCCATCTCTTCATTGCATTTGGGACATCTTCGTAAACGTTTCCCTTCAATTCTTCCTTCTCATATCCTGATTTCCATATAAGTCCCTGCAGTTTCTTAAGCGGTTCGGCTTTACTGTCTCTGTCCATTAACATCAGAAAGGAACCTTTAACATCACTGTATCCTGCAATTTTGCATATTTCTTCAACATATTTTTTTACAATTATATTTTCACTGTTTGCCTCAAGAAATTTTTCTATGTTGTTTCTGGCATATTCGAAAAGAGTTCCTTTTACAAAATCAATGGGGGTAGTTGTTCCCTCCACATCCAGAAGCACGGCTCTCGATTTTCCTAAATCCGGAATCATTCATTCACTTCTGCGGTTTTATAAACGTGGGGCCAAAGCATAACGGAAGATACGCACTCTCAGCACTACTTCCCGTATAATATGGTGTCCAGCCCGATTTATCTTGAAATAACCTTATTGCGCGTATTTCCATATCATCACAGAGGTCAAACCAGTGATATGTTCCCTTTGGAACTCTGAGAAGATCGCCTCTCTCGACTTCTATAGCAACTGTGTGATTGTCCTTTGTGTGTATGTGGAAAAGACCATGTCCCTTTATTGTATACCTAATTTCATCCTCATCATGCCAGTGCTCCCTGTTAAATTTTTCGAGCATTGCTTTCAGATCTTTTGTATTCCTATTGATATCAATAACGTCAGCAGTTACATAGCCTCCCTTTTCTTTAAGCTGCCCTATTTCCTCTGAGTATGCTTCCAGAATTGATTCTGGGGACGCATCTTCAGAAATTATTTTTGAAGCATCCCACTTTTCATATTGAATCCCGATGTTTTTCAGGTATTCTGCGGCTTCCGATTCCGCTTTAATTGTCCTGTTCATATCCCTTATTTTTATACAAACCATGTGTAGTCAACCTATATTGTTCATATTACTTTTAACCTATTACCGTTTTTTATGAATTATTAGACAGCCAAAAAACCTCCAGGAGGAACTCCAGTGCGTCAAGATGCCTTTTTGCTTCTTCCGAAGAATTTCCCCATGTGTATAAACCGTGTCCACTAAGTAAAAAGCAGTGCAGATTCTCTTTTTTTGAAAGCATTTCCTCTACTACCTTCGAAAGAGAGAGCATATCCTGTCTATTTTCCAATATGGGTATTACTTCTTTGTGTAAGTGTGAATTTACCCCATTTAGGGCTTTAAGCATTTCATATCCTTCAAGTATAATTTCGCCAAGATTCTTGTATTTGCACGAGACAAGTGTGGAGTACACAGAATGAGTATGAAAAACGAACTTTGCCCCTGTGGTCTTTACGACTGCTATGTGTAGCAGGGTTTCTGCCGAAGGTTTCATTTCTCCCTGAATCCTTTCTCCACTTGAATTTACTATAATAAACGTTTTTCCGTTCAAATCACCCTTTTCAACACCACTGGCACTAATCAGTAGTTCAAACGGCTTTTCATTCAACACTGAGCTTAGGTTGCCACTAGTTGAGAGCATTAGTTCCCGTCCGTAAAAGTATGATCCGATGGTGGAGAGAATTTTAACGTTTTTATCAACTTTTTCCTGGGTTCTGTGATCCATTCTTCCACTTCATTGTTATTTAAATATTAAATATTACAGTTATTATCAATTAATAATGAAATAAATTTGCCACATGAAATGTAGTATTGCTAATCATAGAATGAGAGATGATTCACCATCTTTTCCATTTCCTTTTGACCTTTCGTGATAAAGCGATGAAAATAAAAATGGAATCCCCTATGTTTTTTTGGATGCTAAGACTTTCGAGAACCTCAATGTGTCGGCGTGTTCAATTCATTTACCAACTGCTTATATTTGAAAGGTATTGCGATCCCGACAATTTAGGAATTCTTCGTTCATATGACATAGTCTTAATGAAACCGTTATTATAATAAACTGAATATCCATAATAATTTTCAGAGACAATAAGTGTTAAATAGAACTAATTGATTATCAAATAAGAATGAATCTAATTTATGAATTGAATGGTTATTAATATAAATTTACAT
>JAJZYV010000092.1 GCA_021797955.1 Thermoplasmata archaeon | reverse complement strand
GGTCAGTATTTGCCTTTAAGATGTATCGGCACTCCTATTCAATCGAACTGCCTGGTTTAAGCGATCATACATTCATGATCACGAACTTAGAGAAATCGAATTTATTGCCCTTGTGAGATCGGGGTGCTCAATTTTAATTGTATTATAATCAACCATTGCGGCATCAACACAACCTCTCTTATTATAAGCAAGGGCCCTGTTAATTCTTGCTTGAATAAATCTTGGATTAATTTCGATCGCACGAGTGTAATCCTCAATTGCATCATCGTATCGCCCAAGAAGGTATTTAGCATATCCTCTATTATTATAAGGTAGGGCCTCTTTATCTTTGATACACATCGCAGTATCATAACTTGATATACTCTCTTTAAGCTTTCCAGAAGCCAACAAAGTGTTTCCTAAAAGAAAATGCGCAGAATAAGACTCAGGGTTAATTTCCAGGCACTTAGTAAAAACCTCAACTGCTTCGCTAAAATTATTCTGAAAATATTTGGATTGTCCCATGTTTAGATAGGCAAGAAACATACCTGGCTGCAACTCTAAAGCTCTGTTATAGCATGAATCGGCTTCTTTATATTCATTCATATAGAGATGAGCATTGCCTTTGAATAGATAGGCATCTGGGAAACTGTTATGATTTTTGATTGATTTATTCAATGCCCTGATGGAAGAAGATAGCTTGCCCTTGAAGTACAAAGCAACTCCCTTAAGATAATAGGCTTCGGAAAATTGCCTAAATATCTTTGTGGCTGAACTAAAGTATGATATGGCAGGAGTAAACTCACCGGACTTTAAGTAAACCAGTCCAATGTAATATCTAATCATATAATCCATCTTGTGTTTTCGAAGCGCTTTTGCAAAATAATGTATTGATTCGTCATAAAAACCCTGCTGCATCAGTGCAAAACCCAAGTTTGAGTTAATGTCTGCTGAATCCTTTCTTTCTTCCAGGGCTATCCTGAATTCATCAGCGGCCTCATCATAGTTTTTGTTCAGGAGATATGTCATCCCTGCATCTTCATGAGTATCATCAACCCTATTGTTGGTACGGGGAATAAGATCGGGGACAATATTTCCTCTTTTGACTTTTAACAGCAAATTTCCGCCCCCTGTTTTATAATATTTATTCCACAGAAGACGAAATTAAAACCATTCTTTCTCTCAGTTACCAGTTTACGCGAACATCCAAAAAGCCAAGATTGTGAAAATAACCTCTGGCACAATTTTCTCGAACCTTGAAAATTTTCTTCTAGGTTTTTGTTAAGCATTATCAATCAAGACAATACTCTTTACAGTCAGATAAATCTAAAAGGTGGCTAAAAAGAGTAGTAAATTACCGAGTTATCATACATACCAGAAATACTTATTAAAATTCCTGATTGCAACTTCACAACGTGCTTTACCTTAAAAATAATGATTATCTAACCGTCGGGAAAAGTGGAATGTAATGGTAACTAAAAAATTGTTCATTCTGGTAATTGCGTCAGCACTTATCCTGCCGGGAGCAATTTATGCAGATCTCATGGTAACTGGGTACATTAACGGAGGATCTCAACCCTCGTCAGATACGTTTATGTTTATGCCTGGGCCAAACTATGCAAACGCTACAAAAGCTGGACTCTTTAAATTCGTACAAGACAAGCAGAATCTTTCTGGTAATTTGGGATCAATAACTCTGTTTGGGTCTCAGTTCCAGAATATTGAACTTCTCAATGTACTCTCAATAACCCTCGGAAATAACCTTGTCAACGGAACCCTATATATTAGCGTCTCAAATTCCAACTTCACGCATGGTGTCATGGTATTTGGATCAACCCTGCTCAATTCTTCAGATATTTCGAACCCTGGAAGTTTTAGTAGTGTAAGATCTATAAATCTTACGGGAGGTACATCTAATTTTAGTGTATTGAGCTCGGTTGTGCTTTACATAGGTTTCTACCTGCCTGCTGGGTTTTATGCAGGTTCGCATCTTACCATAACGGCAAATTATATCAAACTATAACCTTCTGGAAGGATATGATTTATTTTTTTCAAGGATGAATGTATGTAGACATAAGAAAAGTAGGACTTCACGGTCAGTCAATACCAAAAAAGGTTCTTTCTGTAAATACTCCTAATAGTGAGTAATTGTATATATCTTCTATTCTAATTGTATTTTCTCAATTATTTTTTAGTTGTCAGTTCATGTATATTTGACGAGTCAAACTCGTTAGGAGAAAAAAAGGAGAGATATAAAATGAACAAGAAAGTAATGTGGCTAATGGTGGGACTAGTGGCTGCTGTGTTGCCGGCGGTAGCTGTTGCGGACGTAATGGTAACGGCATATGTGCATGGGAACGAAACTAGTGTGCCCGATGCCTTCTACGTGCAAGAGGGATCAAACTATGCTAACGCCCATAATCTTGCAGGTCTTACATGGACAACTCAGTCAACCAGCGAAAGCGAGTTTCTTGGGACAATTACGCTTGGATACATGGGAAATGAAACGATAACTGAAGTAAACGTTCTGGATGTCAACTTTACCGGTCTCACGGGAACTGCATATTTCAATCTTTCTGTTACAGTACCTCAACCTAGTGGCACTAGCAGTTCTGTTGGTACCGGGGACTTCCCTACTGGGTCGTATATCTATATATCTAACAACACGCCCCTATCTCTAACTAGCCCTACAAATGGAATAAGCCTGAGCGTATCTGGAACTACAACACTGCATTTCATGGTACACGAAGGTAGCACGATTTACATAGGCTTCGCCGTTGGCTCTGGGGCAGGTGGAGGCTCGTTCGAGCTTGGGATGGAATTGGTAGAGCTCTAAATAAATAATTTTTATTTTTTTTCTTTTTAATTTTTCAAATAATTTATTAAAAGTTAATCATTCATAATTAACGAATTGAGATAACGATAATAAGGGGGGACGAAAGTATGGTGAAAAACAAAAATACGAACACAAAGAAAATTTTTAAAATAGGAATAGTTATCGTCCTCTCTCTTCTTGTAGTCGCCCCATTGATATATGGAGATGTAATGATATCAGGTAACATCCAGGTTGTCGCCGTGCAGAAAGTTCCAGTGATTGAGATAAATAATACAACTAATGTATCTTACAAGGGTGGTACATTCCAGTGGATGCCCGGGAACTCCACATATTCGATAAATAATTACACACTTAACGGAACCTTACGCGTCCATGTGAATTTTGCTGTAAGCAATACAATCTATTTCTGGAACATACTTGAACTCAACAATACGGGAAATATTAGCGGGAGCTTCAACGTTTCAATCTCCAAAGTCGCAAGGATTGGTCCTTATACGCTAAATAGCAGTTATACCAAAACCATCTCTGTATGGATGGATCATAACTGGCAGACCACATCCAGCCCTGGAGTAGAACTCTTGAACAGCACCCTTGAGGGCCCCTTTGCTTTGTATCCTTCGAATCATGTCTCTTATTACATTGGCGTTATATACACGGAACCACAGAACCTGCCTTCTTATGTGCAACAGGACCTTAATGCTCTTGGTGAATACATAACGTTTAGTTTCTACATTACATTATGATACAACGAAGGCATCTTTAAGGAATGCATGGATGCTGATACTTTTTTCAAGAACCTGACCTAGAAAATGTTGACTAAATATTCGTAATTTCAGAAAGATCTCTATTTGAATTCGTCCGTGCTAGAGCAATATCAAACTGTCTTTTTTTATATTGTTAAGTTGATTTTGCTGTAAGTGTTATCTGGTTGAACAAAGAGTTCGTAATTATTCTCAAGAAAAACCTCACAACATTAAACTTATCGAGATTATATTTGCACAAAATTCTGTATGGTGTCACTATCATTAAAGGGTGATGAATTCTAAAGCAAAGTATACTTACGAAAATTAACCACAATACAAAGTCTTATAAAACAGCTTCATTTATAATCAATGTGGAGAATTCGCTCACGCCTACAGACGAAAACCTGTTGCTATGTTGTTTTAAAAGCAGCGATTACCAAGAATATATCTATTATGGCTTAAGATATATATCAAAAATTAAGCTGCAATATAAAGAATTATCAAAAAAGCCTGAGAATATACAAAGACAGATTATTTTAAACATAAGCAAATACAAAGATAACCGACAAATTGACCTGATAGCATCGCTCTCAATGGAAGAAGTTAATTCTCTTCCAGTCGCCGATTCATTAGATACTTCTAGCAGAATAATTGCAGGTACTGCTTTGTCAATAATCTTTCTGATTATAACTGCGCTCTTGAACGGTCATATCCTTCATTCTTGGCCCACATCTTTCTCTTTGCTTAATATCGTAGCTGACATAATTATTCCACTGCCATTCTTACTTGCCTTGATTTTTTGGTTTATAAAATACATTGATAATAGAAGGAATATGAGTTGCGTAATAAGGGGAAAAAAGGTTCTCAGAAGACGGCAATACTGGAGGACATATACTTTTGATGATCTACCGATCTTGAGCACTAGCGGCTTGAGTCACGCTGATTTCTTAACTTGTCCTGTTTGCCAGGGTCAAGGAACAATTTCTTCATCGTATACATACACCACTACCACTCATCATTCTATACCCCATGTAAGTGGACCCATCGGAAGCGAAACCTCTTGGGGACAAGGTGCTTACGAATCAAACTCCGTGGACCGATCAACAGAAACTGTATATCACACGGTGACTTGCTCTTCATGTTCAGGTAGAGGTAAGGTCGACAAGTTTCAGGCAGCAGTCGAATATAATAATCTCGTATTAAAGTATAACGAAGAAAGGAAATGGCTTTTCGATAATTTTCCAGGAATCTCGAATTGGTTAAAAGAAATTAACGATAAAATCCGACTTTGGAATTTGAAGATAGGATATGATTCGTAATAGAAAAGTTGGATTGAATGAAGAATCCTAGAATAAATCAGTTAATGTCAGATATTATCCTATCTATTTTTCCATTACTTCCCTGCAAGCAAACGTTTTCTAACCTACCCCAAAGAATACAGTATTTAGTTTAGCGATTGACCTGGAATCCTTCATCGTAATCTATTTAGCGTATTGATCTGAGCTAGTGATGAATGTGACCAGATAGGATGGCATTATTTTTTCATTTCAATCGGCTTGTCTTGATGTTAAACTCTGTGGACTGGCGGTCTTTTGCTGATAGAGCTTAATCATGCATTACGCGTAACATATACTGGGATGGGCAATCTGAAAAGACACTTTGATCAATTGAACAATTTCGTAGTTGAAACAGACTTTAGTTATGGGTAAACAACAGAACAAATGTGTTATATGCAAGTAAAAAAAAGGAAGGAGTAAACTTCTCCATGAATAGAAAAGTTTCCGTAGAATGCGTCTTGAAAATATAGCTTGAAATAGGGATGACGTTCGAAGCCTCAGTATTTATATTTTTAATTCGCTGAATATTGAGTTGTTTTGAGTAAAAGTACTTACTAACATCCATCAAATGCAACTTCCCTCATATGCTAGACAAAGACACAGAACTGCTCGTTACGCGATCTAACCGAAGAAACTATCTCCTTTTCGCATACCCCATCAAACCCTTTTTATGCCAATAGTGAAACATTTTGAAACATGAAATTTAGCAATAATAATGAACAAGCAAGTAGTAAAACTAATCTACACAATAGTGATTACTACTTAATAGCTATTACAATAATAGCCAAGGTGACAACAATATGAATGAGTCTAAATGCCCTGTTAATCATGAAGTAGTCATGGGGAGAAGTATCGAGGATTGGTGGCCGCAGAGACTTGATCTGAGAATTCTCAGGCAGAATTCGCCCAAGTCGAGCCCAATGGATACTTGTTTTGATTATAAAAAGGAGTTCCAGAAACTTGACCTATTTGCGGTCAAGAAGGATATAAATAAGATATTAACAACATCTCAGGACTGGTGGCCGGCTGATTTTGGCAACTATGGACCGCTATTCATAAGGATGGCATGGCATGCAGCCGGTACTTATAGGATAGGCGACGGAAGGGGAGGAGCAGGATCTGCTCAACAGCGCTTTGCTCCAGTAAATAGCTGGCCTGACAACGTAAATCTTGATAAAGCCAGGAGACTGCTTTGGCCAGTGAAGCAGAAGTATGGGGCAAAACTTTCATGGGGAGACCTTATGATCCTCACGGGTAACGTTGCCCTTGAAAATATGGGCTTCAAGACCTTCGGCTTTGGCGGCGGCAGGCTCGATGTATTTGAGCCGGACGTATCTGTTTACTGGGGGAGCGAAGATTCCTGGCTAGCTGACAAACGCTATTCCGGAGAAAGAGATTTAGAAAATCCGCTTGCTGCTGTACAGATGGGCTTGATTTACGTTAATCCTGAGGGTCCAAACGGAGTGCCGGATCCTGTGAAGGCTGCTATAGACATAAGGGAAACGTTTGGCAGGATGGCCATGAATGATGAGGAAACAGTCGCCTTGATAGCGGGCGGACATACATTCGGTAAAACACATGGCGCAGGTCCTGTATCCCATGTTGGACCAGAGCCGGAGGCCGCGCCGATTGAGAATCAAGGTCTTGGCTGGAAAAGCACCTTCAGGTCTGGCAAGGGTCCAGATACAATTGGAGGTGGACCGGAAGTCATCTGGACTGAAACACCGACAAGGTGGAGCAGCAACTTCCTAGAAAACCTTTTCAAATATGAATGGGTTCTTGAAAAGAGCCCGGCAGGTGCATACCAGTTTGTTGCGAAGACCAGTTCCGAAGGCAACGTCATTCCAGATCCGTTTGACTCCAGCAAGAAACGCCCACCAACGATGCTCGTTACAGATCTTGCCCTAAGGTTCGATCCATCCTACGAGAAGATTTCCAGAAGATTTCTGGATCATCCGGACGAATTTGCAGACGCATTCGCGAGGGCATGGTTCAAGCTTACTCACCGGGACATGGGTCCAAAATCAAGATACCTCGGCCCTGAAGTTCCAAAGGAAGATCTGATCTGGCAGGATCCGATACCGAACGTTGATCATAAACTCGTCACAAAGAAAGACGTAACTTACCTTAAGGAAAAGATTTTGACGTCAGGGTTGTCTATTAGAGAACTTGTATACACAGCGTGGTCTTCTGCTTCAACATTCAGAGGTAGCGACAAGAGA
>JAJZYV010000091.1 GCA_021797955.1 Thermoplasmata archaeon | reverse complement strand
CAAACCCGGCCAGCCCCATTAAGTATATGTGCAGGTTTGGCACTTTTTATACCTTTATGTTCAAACCCTGCATCATCTAATTTTTCCCGAAAAAGCTCCTCTAGCTTACTCTTCATCGATTTTGCCACCTCCGTATTTGACAGATGCGTATACCTCTGTGTGGACTTGAGGGACCTGTGGCCCAGATAGGTTTGAACCCTCCGGATATCCACGCCAGCCCGCAATAATGCGGTTGCGCAGTAATGCCTTGCACTGTGTGCATGGAACTTTGGGGCTCCCGCCCTGGCTGCCGTGGCCTTAACTATGTTCCTTGCATACTGGTAGGTCATTCTGCATCATTCCGAGCATGTCCTCAGAAATGTTAATATGTGTACCTGGGCATTATTAAGTTTCATAATATCCTCATGAAAGGATCGCTTTAGTTATATATTTCCTTCCAATTATAAGCTTGGTTGTTATCGGGCTCCATCGTGCATTAAACATTGGAATTATAGGCGGTTTAATTTCAACAATTTGAAATATTATTATATTATATAATATATAATGTCCATCATAAAAGATATTTTCGGTAGGGAAAATGGGTTAACGGAAAGTGATTTACAAAATAGTATTGGAAAATACCAAGAGACGTCATCATTTGAATGCAAGGTTGTTGATCGTGGCACCAATAACGATTGGAAAAATATAATTAAAACTATTATTGGTTTCCTAAATAAACCTGAAAATAAAGCTGGAGGATTGTTGATGATTGGATTTGAGGCACCTGATGGCATTATTAAGGATATTCACCCTATTAACAATAATAATTTCAAGCAAGATAAACTGAGGAATAAACTTCTAGAAGATATAGCCTCGATACCATCAGGAAATGATAAATACGGGCTTAATGTTCTTGAGATTCCTATTGCAAAAGGGTATGTTATCTTAGCAGAAGTTCATAAAACTGATCCGAATGCCGTTTTTTACTCTAAAAGTGAAAACACCTCATATATCAGGAGATCCGATACTACAAAAAACCTCGACCTCGGCGAATTATTTAAAATTTCTAACTCAAAAAGTTATGCTATTGTATATCCCCACATGGCGGCTAATCCAATACTTCCTATTGTAAATAATTTTTACAAATATTCAATAAATGTATCGATTAGAAATTCTGGTGTATCACCGGGTAGAGATGTCATAGTATTTTTAAAGTTTTCATACGTATATGGAAATAAAGATCCACAAATTAGTGACATAAAGAGTTTTCAGAATAATGGGGCAGCTAATAACTATTTTATGATATTAGAAAAAGATGTGATGCAGATAAATAGCAAGCCGGTGTATCCACATTTAGATTTGAATTTAGGGAGTTTTTTTATAGATTTCCATAAAAATACAAGGGTAGTAATCGATACTATCACATATGAAAATAGAGGGTATACCATGAAAAAGTTCATTTTAGCTAATGGTAAATTTGATGGATGTGATTATGAATTCCATCCATATAATGAATAGAAAAATAGCAATTCATGCTGTAACTAAAAAGTTAATGTTATCGTTTAATAATCAATGAAAATCACGAATAACCTCGTTTTTATTGTTATAATAATGAGTTTGATATTTGCAGAAAAATACATAGACCTTGGATTTATGGGTATAATCGTAATGTCTTTTCCAGTTATTTTAACCTAACCTTCAGTTTACTGTTGCACAGTGTGCATCTCTTCAACTTGTTTTCAAAGTTCAGGGATATCATTTCAATCTGATATATATTTTATTGAGCTTTCTGTCATTCTCAATAATGATCTTTGTTATGGGTTCAATATCATAATTAATTCCTATTTTATTCAGTATATCTTTTATTTCACCATCTTTCAGATCCTTCTTCATTAGCCTGAATACATACTGGAGAATCTCCTCACCTGTAATCTCAACCTTTGACCTTGGAGATTTCCAAAGATAGCCAACATACTTTGTCTTTACATTTCCATTGACACGCTTCACCTCGTACAGCTTGTAATACTCCTTGCCATTAGCTCTCATCTCTTTTCTCACCGATATTGACATTCCATCCTACTCTGTATTATCCATGTGGGTCATACATTAATAAATCTTTCGGTACACTGTATTTTCAATAAGAAATGATATAAAAAAGAGGAGTTTTCATGATGTTCGATTACCGCCATAGTATTAACTAAAACTTTTATATACTATAATGAATTATTTTCGTATGAGAAGTAGAATGGCAAATTTAGTATCTATATTGGTCGTAATTTCGATGATTGGTCTTAGCTTGAACGGGATAATAGAAAGCAATACGACGAGTAACAACGGAAACGTAAACACACCCTCAATACAGAGATTGAGTCAACAACTAAATACAACTCTGGCAGGCATGTTCCCGAATATGAATACGATGGTCTGGACAAATCCAATGTTTAACATGGGTGCGAACAAGAATTTACAACAGGATTTGGAAACCAAATTAAACGGGCACTCACCATTCAGCCTAATTCTCTTCAACGACCTCCGGACTAGGCAAGTTGCATATGATACTTATTTGTCAGCAATGAGTGCTGTCGGAAGGCCCTTATTGACACATCTAGTCTATTCAGTCAACGGGAATAAATCGGATTTGGCTCCGGATAAATTCCTGTTTACAATCCCAACAATAGTGATCACTAACTCGCCTAATGGTATGTATTTTATTAACGAGACCGCTAGTAATAACAACGGAATAATTTGGGCGATGAATTCATATCAAAAGAATTTAAACAACCCGCTGATGAATTCCCCAATTTTGAACGGAAATGTTGCACAGCCCTTCACATTGACTAATAATGGTTTTTCATTCTTGAATACATATGGCTGGTATTATAACAAGGTAAGTTCAAGTTCCAACCAGGAAGTTCTCTCATTGTCATACAAAATAGACCTTTATGGTGTAACTTCTAGTACATCCTCTGGCACTTATTATTTTGTAATGGCCTATACAAGCAGTTCGTCCAAGGGTTACTCTGTGTCAGAACCATGGTATGATTATTGGATTCTTCATGATGTTCCGTACTATTATGAGAACTTTAAACCATCAACGTTTGAAACCACTGTAAATTGGCAAACAACCACTTGGCCAGGTCAGGAACTCTTTTCGTGGGGGCCGCAGAATTCAGGTAGTAACGCGGTAGTTACTTATTCAGTAGGTGCGTCACTTTCAGGAAGTGGCCCATCGGTCTCTGCTGGTGTATCGTATGGAGTTCCTGGTGGAATAACATATTTTTGGAATGATCAGAGTTCTCCGGCGAAAGGTATTGCCCAGACTGAGAATAGAATTGGAAGTAGTGCCTCATCTGGAACACTATATACAGTTCATCCTACATCAGTGGGGGAGCTAAACCCGACTAAAAGTGGGGGATATCCACCATTTTTGTTTTATGCGCACTTCTCAGTGAACACTCAGTCATCTGGTATTCCAATATGGCCACAGCAATACACAATCTCTAGTCCTGACATCTCTATGTGTGCATACTAATGAGAATGCAGATATATATGGGTGTAATTAAATTGCAAAGAGTAAGTGAGGAAAATGAAACCGATGAGAATGAAACCGATTAGTGTACTTAAGATCTTAGTAACGGGGGCAATAGTGGTGATTATGGTGGGCTTGATTTTTTTCCCCCCAACATTTACGTATGTAAATGCCACAAATACTCGGTATCCGAACTATACGAGCGATTCTATCGTGATAGCGCCCACTGGATATGTCATTTCAAACATGTCTGGGCCGGGAAATGAATCAACTATGATATGTTTCACATTGAGCCATGAAGCTGTAGTTACTGGTAAATGGAAGTCAAACAATGATACCGCAGTGTCGATTCTTTCCTACACCATGAACAAATCTGTTTGGAGATCGGAGCTTAGTTCTATAAGAGATAACAAAACGTTATACATGACCAGTGGTATTTTTAACAATATTTCATTGACACCAGGAAAGTATTATCTGGTCATAGGACCGAACGCGAACTCGCATATCATAGTGGTAGCTACTCAGACTATTATAGTTAACTATACTTGAGAAAGTAAGGGAGAGAAAACCCCTCAAATTTTTTTTGTTAATTTTATAGCTGTAGGAGAAGTTTTTTCCACTCCTTCTTACTCTTCTGTATAGAAGACCTGTCCTGTAATATGGCATCAAAATCCGATTAGGTTATACTTGTAATTTGCATTCATTATTTCCCGTAATTTGACCGTTTTTTGACCATTTGTGATGGGATTCGTAGTGGTGAATAGGCACTACTGATGTCATTTATAAGGGGCAAGAAAATTGGCAGGGTTATCTATTATTCCGAGGTAGAGAATGCGAGGGTTAATGGAAAGGTTGTGCAGAAGCATATCAGGTACATCGACAAGGACAGCGAGAATTCGGATCGGATCCCGATTGAAAAGGTACAGTTTGGATATATTGCAACAAGGCTGATGCAGGGTGATTTATTACCCAGTAAACTCTTTGACATGATTGAGAAGATGGGTAATCATGTGAACAGGGAGAACCTTGAGAGAATAGGACTTTTCTATAATTTTAAAAAAAACTCCTTTTCCCTTTCACTCTACTGGGAGAGGTCGGTGGACAGGAAAGATGCAGAAGATGCAGAAAAAGACTGAATGAATCCTACACATACCACAGAACTATTAGAACACTGTCAGGCAATGTGGATATAAACATCCACATAAGAAAATGCAATATCCATGGAATAACTAACAGGAATGTTATAGATTCTCTTTTAAGCGGTTCAGATTCTGATATTGATCTCATATGGTACTGTTCCATCCAGTATTGAGTATTATCAATGAATCCATATAGCATTGTTTTCCATGATGGAACACCCTTTGCCCTGAATGTGGCATTAGTTTTTGGAAGGAAATAGGGAGTTATGCCGTATCCATCAACAGTAGAGCATATCTTCCTGCTTGAATACAGTGCATCCCTCAACATTGTCTCTATCTGAGGGCACATGTGATTTCTATAATAGGGAAGATCCGTATAATTCTTGTAGCATGTTGTGCATCGGTTATGTTTGAATTCATCAGCGAGGTTGTGGTAGGATCCATTCCGAAGTCATCCAGACTGTAAATGATGATTCGCCGGCATAGGAAAGGATACTTCCGTAAACGCATGTAACATGATAAAGATACAATATTTCATGTTTTTGATTTCAGTAGAGAGCTTCCTAAAAAATCAATAAAGAATTGACACTATTATGAATTACAAAAGTATATATAAGAAGTTAGTTTATCTATTTTAGTATATGGAAATAAGCAATAAAGAAAAAGAATATCATCACGAACCCTATATGGTGTACAGTTGCCAGTACCATGTGATATTCTGTCCCAAATACAGAAGAAATGTTCTGAAGGATGGAATCGATGTGAGGCTAAAGGAATTAATTCTCGAGAAGCAGGATGAATACCAGTACAAAATACTTGAAATGGAAGTTATGCCAGATCATGTGCATCTCCTGATAGACATAAATCCCAGGCTTGGTGTGTATCATGTTATCAACCAGATTAAGGGCTACAGTTCATCTGTCCTGCGAAATGAGTTTCCTGTGTTAAAGCGTAAGATTCCAACACTCTGGACACATTCCAAGTTCATATCTACCGTTGGATCTGTAACACTTGAGGTTGTGAAAAAATACATAGAGGAGCAAAAATACGTATGATTCTCACATATAAAATCAAACATGACAGAGACCTATCCGTTGAACTGCACAAAGCAAGACAGGTTGCACAGTTTGCCATAGAACATAAATCATTGTCATCAAAGGATGTTAAGCAGTTCGGGCTTAAATCTGTTATAGCAAACCAGATTCTCAGGAAATACCCGCTCTTTTTAGTTCTTCTATTGAAATCGTTGTCTCACCATCCAATTATTTTTTTTAATTTCATAATATGTATATGCAATATTTCGGTCATTTCCTAGAAAATCCCTTAAAATTTCTGATTCAATCTCATTCATTTCAAGTAGATAGCCCATTATCCTGGATACCTTTTTTCCTGATCTAACAGCATATCTCTCAAGTTTACTGATATCACAAATTTTTATTGCATTGTTTAATTCATCTAAGGGAGTATTTCCTTTTATTATGGAATCAATAACAACCTTTTCAGGTTCAGCAATGAATATATCGAAGCCGTTATACCTGTCCTTTTTATATCCATATAAATCGCTTATTTTTATGGTTCATGCGACATTTCAGTGGATCACCGAATAAAGCTGTAAATTACCGCAGTGGAAGTATATTGCTGTTTTGAAATGTTCTTTATTACGGTATCCATAAGCCATCTTTTGAATCGTTGCTATCTTTGAGTTCATGCCTTCTGCTACTGCATTGGTTATTCTATGTGTGAAATACGCCATTACACCTGAGAGATGATCCCTTATCATTTTGGCCTTCTTTATTATGGGATCAAGTCTTGAGTGAGTGGCCCAGAAATACCATCTCTTCCAGAACTCCTTTGCCTCTTCCACTGTAGTGCAGTTCCAGAGATTTCTTAGATTCTCCTTTATGGAATATGCCCTTGCAGTTTTAAGATCGGAATTCTTCAATTCGTTGAATATCTTCCTGTATTTTTTGGGGAGATTCTTCTCGGTGTAGAGCCAGACATATTTCGTTCCGACAAGAGTGCCATCCCCACTCTTTCTCAATATGGTGTTCTCATGCTTCCTCACATCGTCAAGTGCCTGGTTCATGTGTTTGCTTATGTGAAAGCGATCGAAAACAATCTTTGAATCAGCATCTTTAACATACCTTTTCGTCGACATGATATAGGGTTTCCACATATCCATGCTTACAGATCTTATCTTCTTTCTATTCTCTTTGTCCATTGTTGTGTAATACCCGTTGATCGAGGATCTCTTCCTGCCAAATGATACGTATTCCACTCCGGGTTTTATAAGATTGTATATGATTGTAACATAATTGTGATGTTTACCGTATGATTTCTCATCTATGCCTATGATCTCTGGACTGGATGTCTTTCTTGCAAGTCCTCTCCTGACCGCCTTATCCATGATGTGCCATGCCTCGTCCCATGTTATGCTGAGTATTTTAGAGGCGTTCGTTACATCTGTTGCCTTGAGAACGTCTAT
>JAJZYV010000090.1 GCA_021797955.1 Thermoplasmata archaeon | reverse complement strand
ATAATTACAAGGTATACAGGAAAGAAAAAGTTATCAGGAAATCGCTTAAGATCTATATGATCGATTCAGGAACATGTGGTGCCTGCAACACTGAGCTAATGGCAATTGCCAATCCAAATTACGACAGTTCCCGACTTGGCATATTCTTTACAAATACTCCAAAGCAAGCTGATGCTATAGCAATCATGGGAGTATACACGGAGGGAATGAATGAGTCCATAAAAGCTGCGATGAATGCTATGGCCAGACCAGGGATTATTTTACTTTTTGGGGCCTGCTCAATTTCTGGAGGCATAATTGGAAGTGGTCTTAAAAATATGGTTGACCCGGATTTGATTATAGGCGGGTGCCCGCCGGATCCATTTGTCATACTCGAGGCTCTTCAGAAAGTGAGGGGAAGGTAAAATGAATTTATTACCCATCCTGTTTCTTACCTTTGTCCTCATTCCATTTCTCTCTTTGATCAACCCCAAAATTGCATACTGGATTGGTATAGGGGTTTCGATAGTTTACTCACTGATTTCAATCCTCACAATGCTGGGCTCATTTCCATTGTTAAAGTACAATTTTGAAAACATAAATTTCGCGCTCAATCAGTTAAATTCAGTCTTTCTATTCATTATTTCAGTAGTTGAAATAATGGTATTTTCACTGTCCATCAAATACCTTCCACAGGATAAAAAATTATCATTCTTTATAGGTCTTACCTTGCTTTCTATCAATTCGGTAATAATTTCATGGAATGTGGTTCTGTTCTTGATGTTCTGGGAATTAATGACGATATCCGGATACCTTCTGATCGGTTTCAAAAAAGATTCTAAGGCTTACCCTTCATTTGTGTTCATTGCCTTTGGAGAGTTAAGCACTTTATTCTTAACTGTTGGGTTTGCAGGGTACTATTTTTCTACCGGAACTCTTATTCTCGGGCATTCCTTAAGCAATCCATACATTCTCACTGTGATAGTACTGGGTTTTCTTTTTAAAATGGGAATGGTACCGCTACAGATGGTGGAATGGCTGCCCATTGCGCATGGAAATTCTCCCACACCAGGTTCAATCATATTTAGCGCTGCCATGACCACACTTGCTCTGTACGGTATCGTATTGTTTGTTGTTTCCTCCACTGCTAACTTGGTCCTGGGTTTGGTATTGATGATCACAGGTTCCTTTTCCCTCATGTTCGGTTCAATCTATGCCCTTTCATCAGAAAACTCTAAAATGCTCCCAGCCTACAGCACTGTTGAAAACTCCGGTGCTATGATATTACTTGTTGGTATGGCAATATGTTGGAATTACTACGGGAATTCGTCAATCGAGCTTTTCATTTTGTCGGGTATATTCATATTTGCTACAGCCCATGCTTGGGCCAAATCGGCAGTATTCATTATCTCGGCGAGAAGCCGGGAACACAGTATCAACGGAAAGTCCGGCAGCGAGTTATCGCCCTTCTCAAGATTCAGTGGGGCAATAGCCGTAATTTCTTTAATGGGATTGGCCCCGATAGGCGGGGGTATTGGAGAGTGGTTTCTTCTTGAATCGCTGTTTATTTCATCAAGTTCATCTCATCTACTGCTGGCTTTGGTATCTATCGTTACCGGATCGTTGGCTGCGTTAGGGGCGGGCATTACCATACCCACTTTTACAAAATTCTTTAACTTTATGACAATAAAAAAGGATACAGAAGAGAATGGCACAGACATCAATAAGTCAATCTCTCTTGCAGGGATTTTGATTCTTTCGATCAGCATTTTTTCTCCTGCATTCATATACCTCTACTCTTTTGTAGGTTCAAAGATCCTGAACTTAGGTCATACACTCATATTTCTTTCCAATCTAAAGGGAATATACTATCCATTTCTTATCTATTCACCAAGCTTATCCAGAGGGTTCTTTGGATTCATGTCTCCTATTTTTATCATTATTTTCTTGTCAGTTGGCAGCCTAATTGCTGCCCTTTTCTCAAAAGCACAATCAAGGCCTATCCCAATCTGGAATGGTGGGATAGAGCAGGAACATTGGTTCAATTCATTTGCTTACGCCAATAATCTGAGAATTATTATGAGAAAAATCTACCTTTCTAAGGAAGAAAAAAGTGAAGGGCAATATCAGGAGAGAACATTCGATATCTTCTGGTTGATCATACTGGATTTCTCACGTTCATTCAGTAAGTTATCAAGTATTTTTGCAAGAAAATTCATGAATGGCAATATTAACCAATATGTGATCTATATAATATGTGCTTTCTTTTTGGTTCTGATACTTGTGGTGCTTATTTAAAAAATCAGGCAGCATCCGGAGCTACTACCATAACGGGAATTCCTGAAATTTTAATCAATTCCGAACTTACTGAACCGAGAATGAATTTGCTGATTCCGCTGAGTTTCCTGGTTCCAGTAATTATAAAATCAATTTCCTTTTCCTTTGACACCTGGTGAATCTTGGCAGCCACTTCCTCACCTGAAGCCTCAGATTTTACAAATTCGTATGAAATTCCGCTTTCTCCAATTATTTCTTCTGTGGCTTTGCTAATTTCTTCAATGAATTTTTCCTGGTCATTAAATACAGCTTCAGGGACTATATTGTCAACGCTGGAGGCTACCTTTACCATTCCGGGGTTAACATATAATACCGTGAGCCTTTCGCATACGCTCTTAAAGTTCATAGCAAATTTTAATGCCTTTCTTCCGCTTGGCGAATTATCAAAGGCAACCAGAATTTTCATCATAGTATTAAGCCCCACATGATATATTAAGATTTCTTTCCTGAAATAAATTTTTTAAGTAAATAGAATTTAACCCGCTCTGTTGGTTTTAGTTAGTAAATATCGATTTCCTTGAAAAATCATAATAAAGAATTATTTTATTCAAGTATGATAAGGATTATCTCTACGTGGTATTCTCTCTGCCAAAGGAATTTTAGATCATAATCGCAAATTCACTTAAGACATAAGTGCTTACTTTCCGAACCAAGTATGTTTTGTTTCTAATTCTTTGGCTAACTTCTCCATTGCTTCTTTCTGTGAAGAACTCAATTTCTTGGGAACTGTGACTTTAGCCCTTATCATTAGGTCTCCTCTGCCAACGCCCCTTGTGTGTTGAAAACCAAGACCCTTCACTTTGATAAATTCACCGGGTTGGGTACCTGCAGGAAGTTTAAATTGTACCTGTTCGCCGAAAATGTCAATATCCAACTCTGAACCCAAGCTTGCCTGCGGAAACGTTATTTCCTTTTCCACTACGAGATCGTTGCCAACTCTTTTGAACCCTTTTTCGTCTCTTACATTTACTAGTATGTATAGGTCTCCCCTCTCTGAAGATTCCTCATCTCCGAATCCTCGTATTACAAATTGAGAGTTATCAGCTATCCCAGCTGGGATTTCTATACTCTTCGTCTCGAGTTCGCTTTTTTTACCAGACCCGTGGCAAATGTGACATTTTATAGAACCGATACTCCCTCTTCCCTGGCAGGTTCTGCATGTGATCACATTCATCATCCTGAAAGGTCCTGTCTGTTGCACAACTCTTTCCTGTCCTGTTCCATTGCATGTGGAGCAGGTTCTTACGTCATTTCCCTCAAAACCACGTCCATTGCAGTTCTTGCAGTCAACAGTCCTCTTATACCTAATCTCTTTTTTTGTACCTCTGTATGATTCTGCCAGTGATACCGATATATTCAGAGATAGATCAAGCTGCCGCTGAGCCCTTCCTCCATATTGCTGTCTGAAGCCTCCTCCGCCAAAGTTTCTGAACAGGTCATCGAAAATGTCACTAAAATCTCCGAAGTGTGTAAAATCATTCCAGTTAAAGCCCTGATTTCCATTTCCTCCAAAGTTTACCTGTCCTGTTTGGTCGTATGTTCTTCTCTTATTCTCATCTGAAAGAACTTCGTAAGCTTCGCTAATTTCTTTAAATTTGGCTTCAGCTGCATCCTTGTTTGTGGGATTTGCATCCGGGTGCCATTTTCTGGCCAATTGCCTGAAAGCCTTTTTAATATCTTCCGGCGAGGCGTCTTTTGGGACACCCAGTACTCCGTAATAATCCTTAGTTGCCATGGATCACTTATTGAGAGTTCTCCTTGCCAGACTGATCGTCTGTTGTCTCCTGGGCTGGTTCCTCAGTAGACTCTGTCCCCTCCTGTTCCTTCTGTCCATCTGTGTTCTGGCTGGCTTCCTGAGCTTTTGAATACATGGCCATTCCGATTTCCTGAGCCTTTTTGGAGAGTTTTTCAGTTACGCTTTCAACATTTTCAAGATTTTTTTCTTCTATGGCTGCCTTAAGTTCCTTAATTAGTTCTTCTGCCTCTGTTCTGTCTTTCTCATCTATCTTATCCTTATTTTCGTTAATGGTTTTTTCAGTAGTGTATGCCAGTGTTTCAGCCATGTTTAATTTTTCTATTTCTTCCTTTTTACTTTTGTCTGCGTCTGCAAATTGTTCAGCCTCTTTTTTCATCTTTTCAATTTCTTCTTTGCTCAGCTTGTTCTTTGCTTCAATGGAAATCCTCTGAGATTTATTCGTTGCTTTATCCTTTGCCGTGACTGTTAGTATACCATTTGCATCTATATCAAACGCAACTTCTATCTGAGGTATACCTCTCGGAGCCATTGGAATCCCCTGCAAATTAAACATTCCAAGAGATACATTATCCTTGGCCATTGATCTTTCTCCCTGTACTATGTGAATGGTTACCTCTGTCTGGTTGTCAGCGGCAGTGGAAAATATTTGAGACTTTTGTGTGGGTATTGTAGTGTTTGCTGGTATTATTGGTGTCGCAACACCACCCAGGGTTTCTATTCCCAGTGTCAATGGGGTCACGTCCAATAGGACTATATCCTTGATATCCCCTGTCAAAACTGCACCCTGGATTGCTGCTCCAATTGAAACACATTCCATGGGATCAACTCCTCCCTCGGCCTTCTTGTTGAAGAAATCCTCTACGTATTTCCTTACATATGGTATTCTTGTAGGTCCGCCAACTAGGATAATCTTGTCTATCTTGTCCTTTGTCAATGAGGCTTCCTTCATTGCTGTTTCCAAGGGATGTTTTGATCTTGCGACAATCGGTGCTATCAATTCTTCCAGTTTCGATCTTGTAAGCTTTACAACCAAATTTTTAGGTTCGTTGTTGCTTATTGTAATGTAGGGCAGATTTATTTCAGTTTCAAGAGTTGTTGAAAGCTCAATCTTGGCCTTTTCAGCTGCGTCTTTCAGTCTAATGTATGCCTTTGGATCCTTGCTAAGGTCAACCTTTTCCTTTGCCTTGAAATCATTTACCAGGAAGTTAATTATGATTTCATCCATATCGGTTCCCCCCAGTTTTGTGTCTCCTGACGTTGAGTCAACTTCAAATACGCCGTCTCCAAAATCCATTATTGTCACATCAAGAGTTCCTCCTCCAAAATCGAATACCAGGATTTTCATTGATTGACCCGTTTTGTCCAAGCCATAGGCCAGTGAGGCTGCAGTTGGTTCATTTATAATTCTCTTCACATTTAATCCTGCAATTGTTCCCGCATCCTTTGTTGCCTGCCTTTGATTGTCATCAAAATAGGCAGGGACTGTAATAACGGCATCTGTTACAGGCTCTCCCAAGAATGCCTCTGCGTCTCTCTTAATCTTTTGAAGAATAAACGATGAAATCTGCTGCGGTGTATATTCCTTTCCATAGGCTTTGAATTTAAAGTCTGTTCCCATCTTTCTCTTCGCCGCATAGATCGTTCCTTCCGGGTTGAGAAGCGCCTGTCTTCTTGCTGGTTCACCCACAAGAAGATCCCCTTCCTTTGTAAATGCAACGTAACTCGGAAATGATTTTCCCCCAATTGATACACCCTCAGCACTGGGTATCATTGTTGGCTTTCCAGAGATTACAACTGACGCAGCAGAATTACTTGTTCCCAAATCTATTCCTATTATTTTACTCATTTTCATTCACCTTTTTTATTAACAATAACCTTTGAAGTCCTGATCACCTCATCGTTCAAAAAATATCCTTTTTGAATCTCGTGAGCAATCATATTGTCTTCATCTCCCTCAACGACTCCAACGACTTCGTGACACTTTACGTTTACTTTTTGCTTTTCACTTTCTATGGGTTTCAAACCCATTTTTCCCAGGATGCCTAGAATGTTATCTCTCAGTGACTTTACCGTTTCTGAATCCTTATTTGACGAAATTGCAGCATCCAACGAGTCCAAAAAAGGTAGAAGATTGGAAATAATTTCCCTTCCTCTTGTCTTTGACTGGTTTTGAAAGTCCCTCTGTTGTATTTTTAGGTAATTTTGCAAATCTGCTAGTGACCTAATCAATTCGGAGTTTTTACTTTCCAATTCATCTAACTTTTCATCCTCTATTGCGACTGAAATTTTCCTGGATTTGTTGTTTCTGTTGTTTGACACCTCAACTGAATGTTTTAAGGGATTAATTAATTCATCCATCGGGTCTTGCATAAAGGTCACTTGCAGTAAGTATGTTCTTCATTAAAAATATTTCTATAATATACCATATCAGCATCCTGAGTATTTACTGCAGAAAAATTAAATTGAATCATAGGTTTTAGACTCTTATTCCCCATTCTAAGTTTTAGAATCTCTAAATTCATCTCTCACTCTGAATAAGCATTTTAATCCTGTTATGATTACGTCCTTAATGCTGGATTATTATTCACTGCTGAATGTTTCCTCATCAAGTTCTTATGAGGAGATCAGGAAGTCGTATAAGGATCTGATTAAAAAGTGGCACCCTGACACTTTTAGCGGAGATACTACACTTGCAGAATTGATGACCCGGCAATTAAATGAGGCCTATGAAACATTAAGCAATGAAGAATCAAGGAAAAAGTATGATCAGAATATTAGAATTTCAGTAGCTCAAACAGTCGCCCAACAAAATGGTTACCAGGGAACCAGAAGGACAAGGCAGTACACTCCAAAAAAGAATGTCAGATCGGTTAAACCGAGTTATCCAAATACTGAAGATGATATAAAGAGGGAAATTAAACGCAAGGAAGTTGAAAGAATAGATAGATGGATGACAGAAATTTCAAGATATATGTCAGAGCATATGTGGGCTGATAAAAAATTTGAAGAATTATCCGAGGAGACAAAGCTAAAGGCAATGGGGGGAAACCTATCATACGAAGAGGCATTT
>JAJZYV010000089.1 GCA_021797955.1 Thermoplasmata archaeon | reverse complement strand
TTTTATATTTAAATATTATTATCATTAAGGCTTTGCACTTAAAAGCGCTTTTTTGGGAGAATTTAGGTGCAAGTGAATTATTTTAGGTGCAAGATTGACTTTAGATGCAAAGCCCACGGATTGGGAAATTTAAAATTAGACACCATTTACCAATGTATTGTATTTTAACATTATTATAATCAAAATATTATTAGACATACATTTATTTTTTTATGCGGAAGCAGTCCATATCCTATTTTGAGACCATATGAAACAATGAAACGAAGCCGTTCTATATAGGGGTATTAGAAGGTAAAAACACTAAATCACCGAAACACCGCACGTTAGATAATATTTAGTGTTGTTATAAATCCCCTATAATAAAGGCTTTGTTTACCATTCATCACCAAATCACCAAATCACCATTTATTTTAGATTTTATTTTTATCTTCTAAAACCTCTTATAGGAAAGTCCTTTTTTTGTTCACAGAAAAAACGGTGATTTGGTGTTGCGTTCGCTACCCAGTCAGAATTTCACGGTGTCGTCAAACGACACCAATTATTAAAATGTTTGGTGTTTTACGTGTTTTTGGTGTTGTTAGATATAAAAAAGCCGTTGATTTCCATCTCTCTAACAGACACCGATATTTTCGCAGAAGCCGTATTTGACTGATTCATAAATCAATTAATCCTCAATCGCATATATAGTTTTCGCTATTCCCGGCTTTGCACTTAAAAACCTCTTTTTGAGAGAATTTAGGTCCAACTCTCATCATTTAGGTGCAAGATTGACATTAGGTGCATAGCCTATCATTAACAAATTATTAAGAACCCATAGAGAGAACGTAAAGAGATTTAAGCACTCTTTCCGATATCATACATTTGTATTGAATTGTGTATTTAGAAGTGCATAACATATATGTTCATAATTTATTTTAAAATCTTTCCATAAAGTTTGCTGACTGCTTATTTTCTGAAATAATTGAACTTTATAGATAATGTTTATGGATAAAATGTTTGATAGTTTGGAGGCTCAGTCATTATTCTGATATCGTGTGGATGATTTTCCCTCAAACCATTCGCTGTGACCCTTATGAATCTAGTTCCATTTTTCAATTCCTGAATATCCTTTGAACCTGAGTAACCCATACCAGATTTTAGACCACCCATCAACTGGAAGAGAACTTCCTCGACCTTTCCTCTATATGGTACCGCACCTTCCACACCCTCAGCAACAAACTTCGAGCCGGAAAATTTTCCGTATCTGTCAGAACCTTTTTGCATTGCACCTATGGAACCCATACCCCTGTAAGATTTGTACTTTCTTCCATTGATAATTATTTCATTCCCTGGACTCTCTTCTGTTCCAGCAAGCAGTGAACCAAGCATAACGGTGTCAGCTCCTGCTGCAATCGCTTTTACTATATCACCTGAGAAGCGAATACCTCCATCTGCTATGACTGGTATATTGCTCTTGGCAGCTACGGAAGCCACATTGGCAATAGCAGATATTTGTGGAACACCGATTCCTGCGACCACTCTTGTTGTACAAATTGAGCCGGGGCCTATGCCCACCCGTAACCCATCAATATCAAGAGATATCAGGTCCTCGGCGGCTTCACCGGTTGCTATATTTCCTGCAACAATATCCGCTGAAATAACCTTTCTCATTTTTTTAATGCTTTCTATGACGTTAGAATTGTGTGCATGCGCAGTATCAACTACGATCACATCAGCTCCTTCCTTTTCAAGCATTATAGCACGATCTATATCAAATGGGCCAACAGAGGCTCCCACCATAAGTTGGCCCTCTTCATCCCTCGTAGCCTCAGGAAACTTGTGTCTGGTTGTTATATCCTTGGACGTTATAAGACCAACTACCTTTTTCTTGTCATCCACGAGTGGTAATTTCTCAATCCTGTTTTTATAGAGTATTTCTCTTGCTTCTTCCAGTGTTATGTTATCGCTTGCATATATGACATCTTTAACCATGACGTCGCTTACAGTATTCATTTCTTTAGTAGAGAATTCCAAGTCCCTCTTTGTAACAATACCCACTATTTTTTCCCCAGAAACGACAGGTAGACCATTGATTTTCTTAGTTTCCATAATATTTCTGACTACCTCAATTGGCGTCGAAGGGTCCACAGTGTGGACATTCCTAATAATTATGGATTCTTCCCTCTTAACCTTCCTTACTAGACTTGCCTGTTCATTTCTGGATATGTTCCTGTGTATTATTCCTATTCCACCAAATCTTGACATGGCTACGGCCATTTCAGCTTCCGTAACGGTATCCATGGGGGCGCTCGATACAGGTGTATTAAGACTTATATGCCTTGAAAATTTAGATTTAATATTAGCCTCTTTGGGCTCAATGCTTGATCTTGAAGGAATAACCAAAACGTCGTCAAAAGTAAGCCCTTCTAATATGTTTTCTATTTTCTTTGTATACATGGGAAATATAGTTAAAATTCGTATTTGAATTTATCTAAAATGAAATATTATGGTTTTAATTAATTTTTCACTGCGGTCCAAATACGTTTATGCCAGACTAAAATGATTGAGCCTCAAACATTTTCATATTATTCTCAATTGCTGTAAACCTCATTCTTTGCATTTAAAGAAATTTTACACTTTCCGTTTATACAATTTTGGTGTATCTTCAAGATTTAGGTTCAGAGATTAAGTTTATTCCAATCCATAAGATCCTTGTTGTTCAATGATCTTATCTCAAGCTTTTCAAGAAGATCGAGGAACAGATCATCTTTAATTTCGTTCTCATAAACTTTATCTATAGAATGATGGAAAAGCGTTGACTTTAGAGCGCTTGTAGTAATGGCAGATTGTAGGTTCATTTCACTTTCTGCATCTTTATCAATTTGTTGTGAAAAATCCTTGGATATATCTTCCTTCTTGAGATCTTTCAGAAAATCGTCAACCACACTTTCTAGCTTCTTATTATGCTCTTCTGCCAAAACTACTCTCACTTTATATGTTGGTTCAAATTCAATCTTATCTCCATTTAACTTAAACCATTGTAATGCATCCTTTTCGAAGAATATTTCCGAAATTGTCTTTGCAACAGCTTTGGGATTTGAGAAATCAATACCTTTTGTCAGGTCGTATGTGACCAACGATCCATCCTCTGATACCTTCCTCGAATTTTCTATACTTAACCTGATATTATCTGTCATGAACATAAATATCAATTTACAGATAAAGACATTTTCTCTATTTTAATATAAAATAATAACTGGTTGATTGCCATTTAACTTTTGAATTTCAAAGGATAAAAAATGAAATGATGCTCAGTTTCCACAGATCTAGGCTAATTAATGATGATCATTCCACCCTTTATCTTAATGTGAGGTATTGACTATTTCACCTGTGCACAGAAATGCTGGTTTGCTTTATAGATTGCATCTTCAGGAAAAGATTTTTAAGACGTGGACACACTTCTTCTTTGACAATGCCTAATATTTATTTCTTGAAATTCATGTATGCGTAATCGATACTTCTTCTAATAACATCATCAAACTGGTAACCTATGCATCCATAATAGCTGGAAAGAAGTTCCTTTGAAAATCCTGCATTCTCTCCGTCTCTTATGGCATTTTGAAGATAGCTTCTTGAATTTAAGCTTGCCCCATTAATCTGCCTTATCCTTTCTTCACTTAACTTATCCTTTGATACCATTACTGCGTAAACAGGGTAATATGAAGTTAAAAGCGAGTAATGAAGACCAACATCTATCAATATCCTGTAATTTTCCGAATAAACTTTCAGTGCCTCGTCTCCGATAACAAGGGCGAATTGCTCCTCTTCCAGTAGTTCCTTTGCAGTGGAATATTGCATTCTTATTGTTTCTGCTTTTGGGAACTCCACTTTCAGAATCTGTTCTAGATAAAATGATGTTGTTTCTGTCTGTGCAGTAACGGCAATTCTGGCTCCATGATAAAGATTTTCACCCTTTGAAATAACTATGGTCGAAATTGTTCTAGACCTGCTATGAATATTCGGCCCCGGAACAAGTCTTAGTGAATCCATATTCCTAAAATAATCCACAAGAGAGACCATTCCGCATTCAGATTTTCCATCTTTGACCATCTTTAAATTTTCCCTTGGGGAATTTATACCAATTTCATCAATTTCAGAAAGTGCATAATGGAGAGGATAACTATGAACAAGATTGATAAGAGAGATCATTAATTACCAAACTTCCCGATTATATTGTAAAAGGTATCTCTTCTCGCGGGTATTTTACCTATGTGTTCTACCATATTATTAAGTTCCTCAATGGTTGTATGTTCTGTTCTGTCTGTTGCTCCGAATATTTTCTCACTCACTGCAGTTCCAACCAGATCGCTCCCGCCGCCGTTTAAGGCCATCTGGGCAATTCCCTTTCCAACCGATACCCAATAGACACTTATGTTTTTAATGTCCTGTCCCATAATTATTCTGGCCATTGCAACAACCTTGAGATCTTTCTCACCTGATGAAGCAAATTTGACCTTTCCCATTTTATATAATGGAGTATTTTCAATGCTGAATTTCAGCGGTATGAAAGAGAGAAACCCTGGAACATCCCTCTCATTCTCCCTCAATCTAATTAGATGATCTATGATGTGATCCCAATTCTCCACATGGCCATAAGTCATTGTTGAGTTTCCTCTTATACCCATAGAGTGAATTAGTTTAGCATCCTTAAGCCACTCTTCACCAGAAATTTTTTCTGGTGTTGTTATCTGCTTCCTTACATCCTGATCAAATATTTCTGCTCCGCCCCCAGTATGGGCATCCATTCCAGCTACGTGAAATCGTTCTATGACTTCCTTAATTGAATTTCCAGTCTCCCTGGCAATAAAATCAATTTCTGGAATTGTGAGCGCCTTCAATGTAACTCCAGGTAAATTCTCCTTTACCGTTCTAAATACACTTTCATAGTATTCAAGAGGCAAATATGGATTGAAACCTCCAACAATATGTATTTCTGTCGGACTGATTTCCTTTGCCTTTACTAACTCTGCTTTCACATCGTCTATCGTTAACTCATATCCCTTGTTTGATTTCCCTCTGATCTTTGCAGGAACATAGAATGCGCATATTGGACAGCTGGCTGAACAGTAGTTACTGTAATTTATGTTATAGGAGACGGCGTATGTGACGGTATCTCCAACCTGAGTTCCGGTCAGTTGATTTGCAAGGTGCATGATTTCGTGTATTTTCATATCGTTGAGAATTTCTTTAGCTTCATTAAATTCAAGCCTGTGGCCCGATGAAATAATATCAAACCAGTATGAATAATCATATGATTCCGCATTCATTCATACTTAATTGCTGATTAATAGTTAATGGTTGCTCAAAATTATGTTTATATAGTGTATGTACTTTGAAATCTATTTCAGGTTTATTTTTGGTTCTTATCTATTTATATACGTTTTTCTAAAAATTTGCAAGAAAGTGTTATTACAGCATTAGGTATATGTGGAATATGAGGCAATATGATGGTATACTTTCTGATATAGCAAGGAAGGTAAATCAAGGCAATTCTCCTTCTTTTGACGAAATTGTATACATGTACGATTCTGCTCCTATTAGTGATTTGGGGAGCATGGCAAGATCCATAGCAGATGATTTAACTGGTAAACAGGTAAGTTTTGTCTCCAATATGATTATGAATTATACCAATATATGCAATGTAAGGTGCAAGTTCTGTGCATTCTATAGAACTGGCAGTGAAGATGACGCGTATACTCTTAGTCTGGATCAGGTAGTTGATAGAGTTAGACATTTTTACGAAACCTTCGGTATAAAGCAGCTTCTTATTCAGGGAGGAGTTAACTCTGAACTCCCGCTGGATTATTATCTCACTCTCTTTAATACGCTTCACGAAAAATTTCCGGACCTTGGGATTCATGGACTTTCGACTTCCGAATTATCATTCATTTCAAAGAAAGAAAAAATGAGCATACCTGAACTTTTATCAAAACTAAGGGAAGCTGGTCTGGAGACAATTCCAGGAGCAGGTGCTGAGATTTTTTCTGATGAAGTAAGAAAAATACTCAGAAGGCCCATTGGAAGCGGCAAAGAATGGTTATCCATAATGGAGGAAGCCCACAAATTGGGGATAAGGACAAGCGCAACCATGATGTTTGGACATGTTGAAGAGAGTAGACATAAAGCTGAACATTTATTATCACTGCTGGAACTGCAGAAGAAGTATCACGGTTTCATGTCGTTCACTCCGTGGAACTTTGAGCCGGGCAATACACAACTGGAACGAGAGAATTTGGTCAAATACAGAGCTGGTGGGGAGGAAGTTCTGAGGAATATTGCCATTGCAAGAATAGTATTCAACAAGCATTTACCCATAATTCAGTCCTCATGGCTTACCAATGGGGTCCAAATGGGGCAAATGGCCATTATGTACGGGGCAAATGACTGGGGCGGCACAATCTACGATGAGAAAGTCATCCCCGCAACAGGAAAAATGGTTGGAAATCTCAGGAAGGAGATAATCATAGAGAGTGTGAAGCAGATAGGAATGATCCCTGTGGAGAGAGATAATATGTACAGGGCTATCAGGAATTATAACTAATGAATGATAACAACCTTCGCAATATAATAAAGAACACCGCTGAAGATTTCATTGTCGATGAGATTCCAATAGATTTTCAAAGAAAGCCTGATGGCAAATATACCATAATTAAGGTGAAACTGACCAATTGGGATACAAACAGGTTTGTATCTGTGCTGGCAAGATCGCTGAGAATAAGCAGGAAGAGAATTACCTTTGCTGGAACCAAGGATAAAAAGGGTGTAACTACTCAATATTTTTGCATAAATGGCACCTATTCAAATGAACTGGAAACTCTGAAAGACTGTGAGATTTTGGAGGTTTTCAGAACGGACAACATGCTCCGAATGGGAGAATTGAAAGGAAATAAATTTTCAATTCGTCTGAACTCAGATCAAATCGATGATAATGTCATCGAAAACGAAAATAGATTCATAGTTTCTAGTGGAGGATATTGGAACCTGTATGGAGAACAGCGATTTGGAGCAACCCGCAGTAACACGCATAAGATTGGAGAGCAGATAATCAGAGGAAATTTTGAAGCCGCGGCAAAGCTATATCTTTATGATCCAGAATTCGACAGTGATGGATATCGCGTTGAACTCTCAAATGGTTG
>JAJZYV010000088.1 GCA_021797955.1 Thermoplasmata archaeon | reverse complement strand
ACCAACATGGAACGGATTAATTCAGGGACAGAAGAATCTATTTGAGGCAGTGCGGGGTAAACTGAAATATACCGCAGAAGACGGGAAAGAATATTCAATCGGTCAAAATCCTGCGAATCTTTTTGTAAGGCCCCGCGGATTACATCTTCCCGAAAAGAATGTCCTAATGGAAGGTGTGCCCATACCTGGAGCGTTCTTTGATTTTGGTGTGTTTATATTCAACAACGGACAGTTCATAGTAAATAGTGGAAAGCTGCCATGTTTTTATATACCAAAAACTGAAAGTTACCTTGAAGCCAGATTATGGAACAACATTTTTTCATTTGCAGAGGATTATCTTAAAATCAGGAGAGGAAGCATTAAGGCAACCTTCCTCATAGAAACGTTACCAGCCGCGTTCAACATGGATGAGATTCTTTATGAGGTGAGGGAACACTCAGCCGGCCTGAATTGCGGAAGATGGGATTATATCTTCAGCTACATCAAAAAACTGAGAAATTTCAGTGAATTTGTTCTGCCCGACAGAAACAGCGTGAGCATGGATAAGGGCTTTCTTTTGAGCTACGCAAAACTGCTAATTAAGACATGCCACAAACGAGGGGCGCATGCAATGGGTGGGATGTCTGCGTTTATTCCTGTAAAAGGAAATGAGAAGGAAAATGTCAGTGCAATGAACAAGGTAAGGGAAGATAAGGAGAGAGAAGTAGGCCTTGGCCATGACGGTACATGGGTTGCACATCCGGGTCTGGTACCTGTAGCAATGGAGGTTTTCAATAAACATATGAAAACACCCAATCAGATTGATAAACAGAGTCAGGTGGCAAGTATTACAGAAGCTGATCTGTTAAAACCAATATCAGGAGAGATTACTGAGAACGGTCTCAGAACAAACATCTCCGTGGGCATTCAATATCTGCAGTCATGGCTTTCTGGCAAGGGGGCAGCTCCAATAAATCATCTGATGGAAGATGCTGCGACGGCGGAGATTTCTAGATCTCAACTCTGGCAGTGGATCCGCCACAATGTAAAATTAACGGATGGTAGAACAGTTGATACCAATCTGGTAAACAGCCTATTAAATGAAGAGGTTCGAAAACTTCCTGAATCAAGGTATCTCATTCAGGCGTCGGAGATCTTCAGAGAGATCTCTTTCAACAGAGAATTCACTGAATTCATGACTCTGGCAGCATATGATACGCTACTCAAAAATGAGGTGATTCAGTGATCACCGACGAAATCGAATCCATTAGGGAGAGATTTAGATCCAAAAGATTTGCAGGAGTAAAAAGACCTTACACCCCTGAGGACGTTGCGAAGCTAAGCGGACATTTAAGGATCAAACACACCATAGCAGAGACGATGTCGGAGAAATTGTGGAATTCAATTGAGAAGGAAAAATTTATTCGTTCACTTGGAGCGATGACAGGTACTCAGGCAATTCAAATGGTCACTGCCGGTTTAAGAGCAATTTATGTCAGCGGCTGGCAGGTAGCAGCCGATGCAAATCTTGCAGGAGAAACGTATCCTGATCAGAGCATATATCCCAGCAACAGCGTTCCTCAGCTTGTAAAGAGGATAAACAACGCTTTTCAGAGGGAAGACCAAATCAGGAGAATGAACGGAAACATGCAGTCCTCATTTGTACCCATTGTGGCAGATGGAGAAGCAGGCTT
This sequence comes from Thermoplasmata archaeon, assembly GCA_021797955.1. The sequence goes on along the minus strand of JAJZYV010000088.1, from coordinate 5,554 downwards.
TGGTGGTCCCCTAAATATATTTGAAATGACAAAATGGATGATAGAGGCTGGCGCAGCGGGTATCCATTATGAGGATCAGCTTTCATCTGAAAAGAAATGCGGTCATCTGGGAGGGAAAGTCCTCATAAATATACCAAGTGCAATTAGAAATTTGGTATCTGCCAGGCTTGCCGCAGACATACTCAATGTAGATACGGTGATAATAGCAAGAACTGACGCGCTGAATGCAACTCTCATAACCAATGATGTATCTTCACCGGACAGTGAATTCATAACTACCGAAAGAACACCAGAGGGTTTTTTCAGATATGAAGGTGGAATAGAGGCAGCTATCAGAAGAGGTCTCGAATTTGCTCCGTACAGTGATCTTTTATGGGTTGAAACTGCCAGTCCTGATCTCGATGAGGCGAAAGCATTCTCCAGTGCAATTCATAGAGTATACCCGGAAAAGAAACTCGCATACAACTGCTCTCCCTCATTCAACTGGAAACAGAAATTAAAGCCACAGGAAATTTCAACGTTTCAGGAGGAACTTGCAGCTATGGGTTACAAATTCCAGTTTATTACTCTGGCCGGTTTCCATTCTGTTAATCATTCCATGTTTAGACTCGCCCATGAGTATAATGAGAGTGGAATGACTGCTTATTCTGCGCTTCAGGAGAAGGAATTCATGGATCAGGGAGTTGGATACAATGCTGTGAAACATCAGGCATTTGTAGGAACAGGATATTTTGATAATGTCTCCAGAGTGGTTTCCGGCAATCTGTCTTCAACAACGGCTCTTGATGGTTCTACAGAAGCTGAACAATTCCAAGTGTCAGAGAAGATTTCAGCAGGTATTAGTTCGCATTGAACTATACCTTAATAACTATCATAATCTAAATTTTTTTTTGTAAAAATAATGGGATAATATGAGATATAATGGCGAAATCTTTGTGATTTGAATATATGGTCTTATTTCATCAGTTTAAAAAACATGGCAACAACAGAAAAAATAGCAACTAAAGCAACAAATTTATGACGGATTCTATGCACCTTCGGCTGTTCTTCATCAATGGGAATCTCAATTGAACATCCTATCTTTGGCATCTACATCATACCTCCCTTTGGATTTTCTTTAATGTTACTGATAAAACATGTTGAATCTTCTTCAAAGGGATCTCCGGTCAAAGCATATGCTCTTGCTCTCGATCCGACGCAATATACCGGTTCGGTGCATTTCCCACATATACCCTTCATCTCCGATCGCTTTCTTAATCTCGCCAACATTGCAGAACCTTCAATAATCTCCCTAAGGCTTTTATCTGTGATGTTTCCTATGGAAACAGGTAGAAACCCTGAGGGATACACTTCCCCATTATAACCAATAAATAAAATACCAAAGAACATTCCATGATCACTCGTCTGATTGTGATTGATTATTTCATTAGGGAGGATACCACCCATGTTCCGCTTGAATTCATTTACTAATTGCTTGAATAGAATTATTGACTCGTCTTGCGATGAGTCGTGTTCCATGTTTAAAATATATGTATCCAGAGATCCCATACCTCGAAACTTTGACTGTAGGATCCTATACTGAGGGAGCTCAACCATTCTTATATTCAAGCCAAATCTGGTCAGCCAAAGAACCCAGAGACTTATGGCCAAGGCCTCCTTTGAATTTACAGGTTCCAGCTCCTTCCCTCTGCCCGTGTTTATGAGAAAGAAGAGCTCCCATGTCGCTATCCTCTTCTTGAGTAACAATGCAGCTATTCCCGGGAGTTCAGAAATATTTCCTTTCATTACAGTTGTATTTATCTGAATGTTCATACCATTGTCTATGACCTTTTGCGCAGAATCAAGGGCAAGATCAAATGAGCCCTCTTTGTTTCTAAGCCATTGGTGAAATTTCGGATCTGCACCATCCAGGCTGATTGATATTGATCGGCAACCTGATGACTTCAAATTTTTAATCAATTGATTCGTAATCAGCTCTGACCCTGGGGGACTGACCGAAAAAATAATTCCCTTTAGCCGTGCATATTCCACAATCTGAAAAAAGTCTTTTCGTCGGAGGGGGTTTCCTCCGGTGAATATGACCAAAGGCTTTCCGGATCCTAATTCACTGATCGAATCAAGTTCTTCTTTAACTTGTTTAAGATCGAGTTCGTCCGGTAAAGGCTCAGTCTGTGCAGATGCCCTGCAGTGCCTGCATGTATATTCACAGGATTTGGTCAGTTCCAGAAATATTAATGAAGGAACCCATGTTTTAAGAGGGTTATCCGTATGAATATGCATATTAATTCATGAACTAACATCATATATAAGATGCACCTGAATGGTTAGGATTGAGAATTGACTCCTCCTGAAATCCCATATTATCAAACATTTTGTTATTCCACCTTAAGACTATTTGTGATTTTTTCGTAGCAATAACGTATTTATACGATTCTTGTCTTCTTATAAGATTAAAACGATAGAAAATGATTTAGATTCTGCAGGAGTAGAAAGGATTCTACCTTTCCTTGATCCAATTATTGCTCAGTGGTTCAATTCCAAATATTCAGACCTAACCGAACCTCAAAGGAAAGTAATTCCGTTGATTCACGCCAAGGAAAATGTTCTGGTATCCAGTCCAACAGGTACGGGTAAAACCCTGACCGGGTTTCTGGCCATTATAAATGAGCTCTTTGGTCTCGCCAGATCTGGACAACTGCAGGACAACATCTATTGTCTCTATGTAAGCCCTCTGAAGGCTCTGGCCAACGATATCGACCGAAATCTAAGGCAGCCACTTCAGGAAATATATGAAATAGCTGAAAAAGATGGGGTTTCTCTTTCAAAGATAAGGGTGGGCGTCAGATCTGGTGACACTACTCAGAACGACAGACAAAAAATGCTCAGAAAACCCCCACAGATATTGATCACAACACCCGAATCACTTTCGCTTTCCTTATCTGCCCCGAAATTTCGTGAAAAATTCTCCACTGTGAAATATGTAATAATAGATGAGATCCACGAGGTTTCCTCTTCCAAGAGAGGAACCCTCCTCACATTAAACCTTGAACGTCTTCAGTTACTATCTCCTAACCTTGTTAGAATTGGATTGTCTGCAACTCAGGCACCTCTGGATGTTATAGCTAATTTCCTGTGTGGTATGGAAAACGGCAAACCCAGACCATGCAATATAGTGGATGTGGATATTAAGAGAGATCTGGATTTAACCACCATAACTCCTGTAGATGATCTCACGCTTTCAAATCCTGAGGTTGCAAACGAGAGGATGTATGATATTCTTGCAAAGCTCATAGAAGAGCATAAAACAACCCTTATTTTTACCAATACAAGAAGCGGTACGGAACATGTTGCAGTCAGGCTCAAGGCAAGAGGAATAGAAAATATTGAGGCCCATCATTCTTCTCTCGGCAAAGAAACCAGACTTGATGTGGAGGAGAGATTAAAAAAAGGTGAGCTTAAGTGTGTCATCTCCTCAACGTCACTGGAACTGGGAATTGACATTGGTAGTATAGATCTGGTGGTTCAAATCGGAAGCCCCAAGTCGGTTTCCAAGGGACTTCAAAGAATAGGGAGATCCGGACACTCCATAAGGGAGCTTAGCAAAGGCAGATTTGTGGTATTCAATCTGGATGATCTTGTTGAGTGTGCAGTTCTAACAAGGGCTGCATATGAAAAGGAAATAGATAAGGTGAAGGTTCCGGAGAACGCGCTGGATGTTCTTTCACAGGCAATCATTGGTATCAGTCTTGAAAAGACATGGGGAATAGACGAGGCATATGAACTCATAAAATCGTCTTATCCATATCGGGAACTTACAATGCAGGACTATATGGATGTCCTCCACTACCTTTCAGGAAGGGTAGCTGACAGTACAATATATTCTAAAATTTGGCTTGATGAGGATTCCCGCATATTTGGAAAAAAGAAGAGTACGAGAATGATCTATTTCATGAACATTGGTACTATTCCCGACGAAGCAGACTATAAGGTTGTAGATCAAACAGGAAGAAATCTGGGACAACTAAGTGATAAGTTCGTGGAAAGGATGAAACCCGGAGATATTTTTGTTCTTGGTGCAAGAACTTATTCCTTCCTCAGAGCAAGAGGAAACAGAATAATTGTAAGAGATGCAACCGGAATAAAACCTACCATACCGTCATGGACAGGAGAAATGCTTCCAAGGAGCTACGATCTTGGAACGCTCATTGGAAAGTTCAGGAAAGATGTTTTCGGAATGCTCAATGATGAGACATATGCAAGAAAATACTTGGAGGAGAATTATAGGGTTGACAAGAACGGTTCCCGGAGCATTCTTTCATATATCAGAAGCCAACAAAAATTCGGCCTTCCCACTGATGATTTTCTCCTCGTAGAGGGAAATTTTGAAAATGGATTATACAGCGCCATATTTCTCATACCTCTGGGAAGAAGGGTCAATGATGCTTTGTCAAGGGCTTATGCAATGGCCATTTCTATTAAGTATGGTATCAACACCAGAATAACAGTAACGGATGATGGCTTTATGCTGTCATATGAACAGAAAATTGATCTGAAGCAGATACCATCAATGATAAATTCTGCTAATTTTGAAGATCTTGTAAAAAGATCCGTGGCAAATACGGAAGTTTTCAAACAAAGATTCAGGCATTGCGCCTCCAGATCTATGATGGTTTTACGACGCTATAAAGGCCATGAAATTTCCGTTGTCAGGCAGCAACTCAGGAGTGAAAAAGTTCTGCGGGCACTTCAGGATATTCCGGGTTTTCCGGTTATTACGGAAACATTCAGGGAGATCATGAATGATATGATGGATGTGCCTCTGGCAAAGAAGTATGTTTATGATGTTATTGAAAGGGGCAAATACCGTATAAATGATTACTCCAATGAATCAAGTCCGTTCTCACTTTCCCTGATTCTTGCAGGCGTATCGGACATAGTCATGATGGAGGATCGGGCAAGACTGCTTAGAGAATTGCAGTCAAGAATAGTGGACAAAATTTACAGCACCGAACGGAAAGATTTCATAATCAAAGATCCAAGACTTGTGGAGAATTACTTTTCCTCAAAGGTTCCAAAAATCTCAAGTTATGAAGATTTTCTCAAATTTATAAATTATTTTCCCTACTTTGACATAATGAGAAACAGATTCAACTCTCCTTATCCCTATGGCAATGGGGATTCTCTGAAATATAGCGAAGATGCGCTTAATGAAAATAAGATTGTTTCCATTCATATTAGAAGTACATTCTGGACAACCCCGGAGAAGTTCCCGCTCTTTGAAGAGCTTTTTTCTTCAAGAAGAGTTTCAAATCCAGAAGAAGAGGATGTTTTTGATCTTTGCAATAACAATTCATTTAAGGAAATTAAGGAGCAATCTGGATTACCGGAGGATAGAGTAAGGGGAATCTTGCTAAATCTGGAATCTTCTTACCGGATCCAGAAGAAGTTAAAGAATGGTGGACAGGTATATGTCAAAAGAACCTTGGATATAAAGAAGGGCTATACTCTCAAAGATCTGCTTAAAGAGTTCATTTCCACCATGGGGCCCATGACA
>JAJZYV010000087.1 GCA_021797955.1 Thermoplasmata archaeon | reverse complement strand
CGTTGCAGAAGAGGGACTGGATATACCGTCAACAGACATAGTGATATTTTTTGAGCCAGTTCCGTCAGAAATCAGAACCATTCAGAGAAGAGGCAGAACAGGGAGGTTCAGAGCAGGGAAGGTGTACATACTAATTTTCTCGAACACTAGGGATGAAGCCTATTATTTTGCAAGCCAGAGAAAAGAAAAGGCAATGGTTTCCAGGATGAAAAAAGATATGGAGACAAAGAAAGACAGGAAGATTGATGAATACTAGATCAAAGATTCTCAGTAGAGACCTTGCAGAGGCTTGCGACTAAAAAATCAAGTTGAATATGATCCGATCCTCCTTGGGCCAACCTGAATTCCGCGTCAGCCAGTTTTATGAAGCTTTCCCTCCTGACAATTGGAGAAATCTGTTCTCTTCCTATGGTCTTGTGGAGAGCCTTTATGATATCAATTGCTGAAAATCCACTCTCTACGAGCAGATTTGTGCATAGTCTTGAGGCTTCGTCAAAGTTACCGTGTCTAATGTTGCTGAGTAACGGAATCACTTCCTTTTCCTCAATTGATCCTGCAATATCATAGACATTCTTTTCACTGGGGTTCTCCACAAAGCTAAGTGACTGCAGTATATTTGTGGCTTTTCTCATGTCTCCGTCTGAATTTTCATATATTGCCTCCAGAATATTTTCGCCAATATTCATTTTTTCTTCAGTTGCTATTTTCTTAAGAGCGTTGACCGTTTCCTCTCTCGTGAATCTTCTGAACCTTATAACCACACATCTAGACTGGATGGGCGGAATTATTCCTGAGCTATAATTGCAAGAAAATATGAATCTAACATTCCTGTAGTAAATTTCCATTGTTCTTCTCAGGGCAGCTTGAGCCTCCGGAGTTAACTGATCCGATTCATCAAGAAATATGATTTTAAATTTTCCCTCTGAAATAGAACCAATTCTCGCAAATTCCTTCACGTCATTTTTAATTACATCTATTCCCCTGTCGTTTGAAGCATTGAGTTCAAGCATGTGATCTTTCCAATTTTCTCCAAGCATCTCTCTAGCCAGGCAGAGTGCCATTGTCGTTTTTCCAACTCCTGGTGGTCCCGCAAAAATAAGATGAGGCATCTCGCCTGATTTTATAAAACCCAGCAGCATCTTGATCGTATCTGGCTGTCCTGCCACTTCGGATACCTTCTGTGGACGGTGCTTTTCTATCCAGATTTCCATGGGTTAGTATGTATATCAGAGTAATATAAATTAACATTGAGACAATTAAAAACATAGAAACGGTATTTAGACTCATCATGATATTGGACAATGAATAGAAAAATTCCCATTGCAGTCTTTGCATCTGGGACAGGTACTACATTCAAATCTCTTATTTCCTATTCCACTGAAACTAGTTCTTCCTTTATCATTTCCGCATTGGTGACCGACAAACCAAATTGTGGTGCGGCTGGAATTGCAGATGAAAATTCCATCAGAATCCTAAAATATGGTGATCAAACAATTCAGGAACTCAAGAACCTTAAAATTGAAATGCTTATCCTTGCGGGTTTCCTGAAGATAATTACAGAAGATTTAATTACGGCTTTTAAGGATATGATAATTAATACACATCCATCACTGCTGCCAGCTTTTGGGGGAACGGGGATGTATGGTAAAAACGTTCATCGAGCTGTAATAAGGTCGGGGACTTTTCATTCAGGTTTTACGGTTCATCTTGTCACTTCAGCTATTGACTCTGGACCAATAGTTTTCCAGCATTCCGTACCGGTTTTTCAATGGGACAGTGAAGAAACACTGGGTACAAGGGTACACGAAGCGGAACTCCAATTATTTCCAAAGGTCATTGACTCGCTTTGCCGACATAGGTTCAAGGTAGTTGGAAATAGGGTAACGATCAATTACGCTGACCAGTTCCAAGGATTTGGGAAAAATTAGAAAAGGACCTATTTTACATCATTGTTGTTGTCTATTTCCGTTGGATAAATTGTCATCAGAACATCATCCACAAAGGAGTTTTCAATCACAAACTGCCCTCTTCTCACACCCTCTATTTCGAAACCAAGTTTTTTGTATAGGCTAACGGCCTTTTCATTGGATGAAAAGACCTCAAGATTCATCTTTAGAATGTTTTGTTCAAAAGCCCACTTTATTGCTCTTTTGATCAATTCTGTCCCAATTCCCATTTCCCTGTACTGTTTCTTAATCGCTATGCCCAAATTTGCAGTATGTCTATTCTTTTTATATATCCCTCTTTGCACATTTATTGTTCCAACAATTTCGTTACCTATAATTGCGACTAGGTTAAGATCATCTGGATTTCTTATCAGATCCTTTTGTCCTCTTTCGCTGTAAAGATAAATTTCACTTACCAAGTATACCTTCTCACTCATTACGCTCTGCATGCAATCAATTATTCCAACAGAGTCAGATGGAATTGCATTTCTTATAACAAAGTGATTTTTTTGCTCACTATGGCTTTTTTCCGAAAAATGATTTTCCAACTTCCTCCTCCAGAGTTGTTACCTGTTTCACTATTTCTCTTAATTCCCTAATTATTTCATCCTTCATTTCTAGAAATTCTGGAGTGATAATTGCTCCTTCTTTCGATGGAATAATAATCCCATCCTTTTCCAGAATTCGCAGAGAGTATCTTATTTTGTGATCTGGAAGACCCGTTAATTGCGAAATTCTAATTATACCAGCTGGCTGTTCTCTCATTAAGGAGGATATAATCATAAGATGTCTCTTTGCTGTTTCTACATCCTCTCTCATCTCCTTAAACAAATTTGTTTGGCCGTTTAGAACCATTGATACCACATGTTGATAATATATTAATTGTTATTTCCTTTTTTAAAAATAAATTTTAGGGATAAATTATTTTCCCTTTTTCCGAAACGCTCGAATTCCCCGCAATCGATTGTATTATCTCTTCACGATCTCTTATATATTGGTCAAATCGTTCCGGCGTTTTAGAAAGCGCTCTAACACGAATAGCATTTGCCCTAAGGTAAATCTCCAGTCTGAGCTTAAATGCCAGTTCCTTATCCATTTCTTCAACTTTAATGGCATCTACCACATGAAAGCATGTTTTCACTATTTATTAATGATTGCAATATGCAGGATGCAATGCCCCTAAATATTGTTAAGGAAAACGATTTCTCCCATATCCTGCAGAGAGGAAAGACCTATGGAAGGATAATAGGGACAGAAAACATCCTCAGCAATGCAGTCAGTACTGGTTCGGCAGATCAACTCCTCAACATGGGAGAACTACCAGGTGCCGTTTCCATGCCAATTGGATTGCCTGATATCCACAGGGGTTACGGGTTTCCAATTGGATCGGTTATTGCAATGGATGCAGAATCAGGAGTTGTTTCACCCGGCGGAGTGGGATACGACATAAATTGTGGCGTAACTTTACTTGCGACAGGCATCGATACTAAGACGATGAGAAGGTACACAAAACCACTGTTACAGGAACTGAAGAAAAATATTCCTGTAGGAATTGCCAGAAGCAGGGAAAAGTTATCGGAGTCACAGATCAGAAGAATTGTGGATGAGGGGGTGTACTGGATGTATGAGTTGGATATGGCGACTGAAGAGGATATTTTAAGAACTGAATCCAACGGGCATCTATTCGGGGTAGAAAGCTCAAGTATTTCCGAAGAGGCATACAAGAGAGGGATGAACTATTTCGGAACTCTTGGCTCCGGTAACCATTTCCTTGAAATACAAAGTGTAGAAGATGTTTACGATGAAATGACTGCCCAGGATTACGGCATATCAAACAAGATGACCTATGTGATGATACACACAGGTTCAAGAGGAATTGGCCATCAGGTCGCAACAGACTATCTGGAACAAATAAGGAATTTTGATCATAACAAGAACTTAAAAGATCCACAGCTTTCATATATTGAACTTGGAACTAAATTGGCTGATAGCTACATTTCAGCAATGAATGGAGCCGCAAATTATGCATTCTGCAACAGGCAGTTTATTATAAACAGGATAAGGGAAGCATTTTCAAACGTGATGAAAAGGGAATTCCAGGTGGAGGAATCTCATATTGTGTACAGTATTTCTCACAACATGGCAACATTTGAAGAACATGAGATAAATGGAAAGCGAACAAAGGCACTGGTTCACAGAAAGGGGGCAACCAGGGCAGATGGACCAGAATTCGACAGGGGTTACTTTATGAACGTAGGACATCCAGTTCTTGTTCCAGGTAGCATGGGATCATCTTCATATGTTATACGAGGGAAGATGGAAAACGAGTCACTTACAATGGGTTCTTGCTGCCATGGTGCTGGAAGAATTATGGGAAGAAAATCATCACGGGAAAATCTAAGAAAGGAAACAATTCTTTCCGAGATGGAAAGCCTTAACATTGATTATTTATTTGGAAATGAGGAAACAGCTGTTGAGGAAGGAAGGGAAAGTTACAAGGACATTGAGGAAGTATACAACTCTATAATCGGTTCAGGTATAGGTTCAGGTGTTGCAAGGCTCTTTCCCATGGGAGTACTGAAGGGATAAAATGGAAAACAGGTCATACAGTGGGACATTCTTCATAAATGGAGACTTTAAGGATGGAGTTTATTACCCTGAAGAAGGGAAGTTAGAGGAGAATAGAAATCCTGCTGATCCAATCATGTATTTACCTGCTCCTGTGAATGCTCACACACACATTGGTGACTCGATAATAAATGAAGAACCGAAGGGATCTTTGATGGAAATTGTTGGGCCCGGCGGATTCAAATTAAGAAGATTAAGTGAAACGCCGGAAAGAGAAATAATCAAAGAAATGAAGGAAACATTAAACTTCATCAAGAGAAACATGACCTCATCATTAATAGATTTTAGAGAAGCCGGCAGGGACGGGATCAACACAATAAAACTCATGAACAAGGAATTCCCAGATTCAGTTGTACTGGCAAGACCAAAGAATCGAGAAGATTTTGCAGATATTTCAAATTATATCGCTGGGATAGGATTTAGTGCAATCTCTGACGATGGTTTCCAACATATGGAAGAAATGTCCAAACTGGCTAAAAAAACTAAAAAACTCGTTGCCACCCATTTTAGCGAGAATAGGATGGAGAGTTTAGAGTTACTTAATGAAATTAAACCCGATCTGTTAATTCACTGCACGGCCGTTGATAGAAACTTGTTGGGTGACTTAAGAAAAATAAGCAGAAATCTGGTTATCACGCCGAGATCAAATAATTTCTATAACATTAAGGCAGATTACAATAGTTTTCTTGAAGAAGATTTCAATCTGATGATTGGTACTGACAACGTTATGGTGACAGAACCTGATATTTTCGCAGAAATGGAGTTCCTGTTCAGATACCAGAAGAATGTGAAATATATTTCTCCGGAAAAAATCCTGGAAGTTGCTTGCGAAAATCCAAGAAGATTTTTTAAGGAAAACAATGTGAGGAACCCGGATAAATGGATAAAAATAACGGGAAAGAAGTATTCAGCATTCAATTTAGTTACAAAGTTCCATATGATTGAAAACAAATTCTTAGTCCTTTTCTGACTTTTTAAGGAATGTTTATTAGACAGAGTTTATTTAGCGAAAAAGAGGAAGATCACATTGGACAGTAAGAAAGTGTTGTCAGCATTATTGATAACAATATTTATTGCAGGCATGGCAAATGCCGCAGCATCGTCAAGTTCAACACCAATGTCCTCCCACTTTAAATTGAACATTTATGTCGGGAGCAATGGTACTCGTATAGGGCAGGCTTCAAACCCGCTCGTATACATAAATTCAACAAATGGACAGTTCACAGAGTCCCAGGTAGGGAGCCAACTTAGCCTTTCACTGTTAGTGGGTAATTATACCATAACTATTATGCCAACCATAAAAAGTGCCCTTAATACCCAATACATTACCAACAAGACTGTAACATACGTACAACTGGTTAACAGCCAACAGACTCTAAACATAACCTTAAGAGCTTTATCAACAGTGTACTCGACTGTGGATCTTAAAGGATTAAACGGAAACACAGTAACTGTCAACTTCAAGACCTTATCAGGGTTCAAGTTCCTGAGCAAGACTACAAATTCTTCAAGTTTCAATACAAATCTTCCAAGCGATGGAATGTTTTATTCCAATATTTATGTAACAACAAATCCTGCAGATCAGGTTTCGCAACTTTTATCTTTACCATCGTCACATACTGTTGATGTCTACCTTAACAGGACAAATCTGCAGGTTTTTGGCTCAGTTTACAACAAAAAATCCGGGGCACCTGTAAATTCTTACAGGGTAATTGAAACCAATGCCACCTCGGCTAAATCTTTCACATCCATCAGTTTCAGTCAAAACCAATTTGCCCTCAGTGCACAATCTGGAACCAGTTTTTACATAGCTGCAAATGGATTCGCAACCGCACGAGTAACCGCATCCGTGCTCGTCTATAATTTGGTGCCTCTTGTCTCTCACGTAAATGTTAGCTATTCGCTCAGTTCCAATATGCAGGATTTGTCAACAGTAACTCACTATGATATTTCTGGCACAGCTTTTCCCGGAATAGCAAATAGCAGCGTTTCAAACCTCATATTACAGAGCACATTTGACAGCAATTTTGTGAATTTAGTTAAAAACTACGTATCACAAATTCCAAGCAACACATATTACAGTTTCCTTGCGAACTCATCCTATTACAACCTAACGGGTTCAGCTCATCAGGTAGATGTAGCTATTGGGCCAAGTTTGGTAAATGTTTATGAGTACGCTAACTACACAAATTTGAAAATGACATCTGGGGATTATAAAAATCTGGTTCTGAAGGTATTTGAAGCTGGAACACAATACACATCTGGGGCAGTTAAGTATACAACAACAATCCATTATTCCAACTCAAACGTATCAGTAGCATCAGCCTCATCCCCGGTTACTTATAGCAACCCATTTAAGATTTTGCCCGTTAGCTCAAATTCAATGATCACAGTTACTTTTGGAAAGATTCAGAAACCTTATTTTGTTAATTCAAACGCGAAAACATACTTTAAGGGAATGAAAGTCTCAACATCCGTTGTAAATAATACTGCTAAGAATATGGTTGTATTAGCACCAATGAACACATTATTTTCCCTAAACATGAGCGGAACTTTGTTCAATCCACTTGTAGGAGCATTCGAAACATCGTCTCCTGCGTTCTTCAACTGGCAAATAAACGGTAAGAGCTACACGGGAACAAACTTATCAAATAACAATAGCAATCTTACAATGGAATTCAGTAGCATAACAAACATCGTTCTAATGGGAACAGACTAT
>JAJZYV010000086.1 GCA_021797955.1 Thermoplasmata archaeon | reverse complement strand
CATGCATAAATGATATTACGTAATCTATATATTGATTTCTTCTAACAAGTTAGGGGGTAATGAATATTTGAAAAGAATAATTTATAAAAGGGGTATTACACCTTTGTCATACAAATGCAGTAAAAGTGAAGATTCATGGAATTGAAATTGATACGAATAAAAAAATATCATGCTAATATGTGTCTGAGATTGAATATAGGGTGGACTGATTGCCACTAAATTAGTGTTTAAGATATTTATCCTTTTTTCATTCACATTTTTATAGATATTTTCTCTTTTCATGTCATGATAGTTGCAGATGTGACATTTTATCCCATAGGAAGCGGTGTGTCAGCGGGGAAGACCATCAAAGGGGCCATTGATAAATTAAAAGAGGGAAATATTAAATGTTATCCGAACAGTATGGCCACTGTGATTGAATCTGAAACCATGGATGACCTTTTTAATTCTATAAAAAACGCTGAAGAATACCTGGTATCTAAAGGATTTCTTAGAGTGGAAACAATAATAAAGATAGATCACAGAATAGATGTTGAGAATTCTGTTGAAAGGAAAATTAAAGCAATTAGTTGAACCTATATCTGTGACTGTTTATTGATACAACCTTATTCTTATTATCAAATTTCCAACTACAAAAAAATGGGATTAAAATAATAATGACAAATGATAGGGAAAAACCTTAGTGCTTTTCAATAGTTATCATTATGATAGAAGTAGTCAATCTGTGAAAAGACAACTATTTGTTCTTTTTCTAACATTGCTTGGTTAGAAAATATAAAGATTTGTTACAAAATAATCGCCTTCCAAACCTATTCAAAACGAAAATTTTATCAATAAAAACACGTTGTAATTTTGTGAAATTTATAGATCTCTTTGCGGGGCTGGGGGGTTTTCATTTAGCCCTTGATAGATTAGGGCACGAATGTGTTTTCGCATCAGAGATAGATGTTGAATTACGGGATTTGTACAATAAAAATTTTGGAATGAATTGTTCAGGAGATATTAGGGATATACATCCCGCTGACATTCCAAGTCATGATATTTTGTGTGCAGGTTTTCCATGCCAACCGTTTTCAAAGGCGGGAGCACAAGCTGGATTGGATCATCCAAAATTGGGGGATTTATATCAACAAATATTAAAGGTTGTTAATTTTCACAAACCACACTATATCATCCTTGAAAATGTTCCCAATCTTAAGAATCACGGAAATGGACGAAGTTGGTCAATTATTAAGAAGGAACTTGAAAATCAAGGATATTTTGTTGACATAGAGGAAATTTCACCTCACCAATTTGGTATTCCACAGGTGAGGTATAGGGTATATATCGTAGCAAGTCTCTCTCCGTTAGTTGATATTTCAAAAAAAATTAAAAATGTACGAGATTCTAGGAAATTTGATTTAAATTTGAAGTCAGTTTTATCTACTAATTCTAGCGATGTTAGGAATATCTCGTTAGAACTGAAACAAAAAATTGAAACATGGCAAGAATTTTTGAACATTATACCAAAAAGTGAACACATACCACTTCCTCTTTGGGCAATGGAGTATGGAGCTACTTACCCATTTGAAGATAAACCACCTTTTGAATTGTCTTTAGACGAGTTGAGAAAATATAAAGGATCATTTGGTAAAGAATTAAATATTGCATCAACCAAAGAAGAATTGCTATGTATGCTTCCACGATATGCAAGATCTAATGCAAAATTCCCAGATTGGAAGGTCAAATACATAAAAAATAGTAGAAATTTATTTTTAAAGTATGAGCAAGATCTACGAACTTGGGCTGAAAAGGTACAGAAATTTGTCCCAAGTTTTCAAAAATTTGAATGGAATTGTCATAAGAAAAATCCACTAGATGAAAATAGAAGTTTAACAAATTATGTGATTCAACTAAGGCCTTCTGGAATCAGGGTAAAACGCCCAAATACCTCTCCTGCTCTCGTAGCAATGAACATGTCTCAAGTTCCAATAGTTATGTGGGAAAACAGATACATTACACCATTGGAGTGCAAGAGATTGCAAAGTATGGAACAATTAAATTTCTTACCGTCAACTTTGTCCAGGGCTTATTCTTCTCTCGGGAATGCTGTAAACGTGGAAGTTGCTAATATAGTTGCAAATGCACTCGTGGGTATGGCTGAAAAAAAGAATCATGTACAGCAATACTCAAAAAAACAAATATGGAATGAGAACGTAGTAAGTGAACCTACAATTATGGAGAAGTGAATATAATGTCAGTTGATGTAGAAAGATTAGAAAATGAAACAATTAGTGTGAGGCCAGATTCAGGAGTATATGCAACATATCAAAGGCTTAGCTATAAACCTTGGTACGCCATAGCAGAATTCGTTGATAACTCCACACAAAGTTACTACAACAATAAGGTTTCTCTAATAAAAGCATATGAGGGGGAAAAGTTCAAAAAATTAAGAATAGTAATTAATTATGATGATGAGCAGAATTCTTTGGTGATTTTTGACAACGCAAATGGTATGGAATTAGACGATTTAAGAAGAGCAGTAATGTTAAACAGTCCTCCTCGTAACAATACTGGAAGATGTGAATTTGGGATGGGACTAAAGACTGCAGCATGCTGGTTCGGGAGAAAATGGAGTATTAGAACCACTATGCTTGGATCATCTCGTGAATTACAAATCTCTGTACATGTACCTGATCTTGCAATTAAAAAATCTGAAGAAATAGAAGTTGTACAACGATTTACTGATGAAAAAACCCACTTCACAGAGATAAAAATTGAACAGTTATATAAACCATTAAAAGGAAGAACTCTTGGAAGAATTAAGGATCAACTTGGAAGTATTTATAGAGAAGACCTTCGAACGAAGGAGGTTGAAATATTGTGGAATGGAGAACCATTAAGTTTCAAGGAACCACCATTGCTTACAGAAGATCATGGCAGCGAAAAACAGACTTTATGGAAAAGAGATATTTCTATCAAGATACAAAATCCGATAACATCTAATTATTTAAATGCTAGTGGTTGGGTGGGAATTATGATTCCTGGTAGTCAACGTGATGCAGGATTTGCGTTATTAAGGAGAGGAAGAGTTATTATTGGTGGACCGGGTGAGGGATACAAACCTACTGAGATATTTGGTCAAGCAAACTCTTTTAGATCACAAAGACTGGTGGGAGAACTCCATATGAATGATTGGCCAGTCACACAAGCCAAGGATGCATTTGACTGGTCAGGAGATCTTGAGGAATTATTTATTTCCGAGTTAAGATCAAATTGCCAAGAATATATGGAAAAAGCAGAAGGCCATAGAGAAAGAAATAAACCTTTAGATAAAACTGAAATGGTATTTAGTTCTGAACCTATAAAAAAATTATTTTCGGATAAAAAATTTGAAGAAGCAATTATAGAGGAGATGGAATTTCCTACAACTCAAAAACCTATATCTGTACAGGTAGAGGATACAAAGAAACTTGAATCTGTTAGCGATACCCCAATTGAATTTAACCTCTTTTTAGGTTCCTCTAACTTGACTTTTCGGCTTTATTGGCAAGATCAATTGAGCGATGCAAATTGGATGAGTGTTGATTATCCGCAGGAAAATCTAATTAATATATATCTAAACATGGCAAATTCCTTCTTCTCTGAATTTCTTGAAAATGGGGCTAATTTACAAGTTCTTCACAAGTTTGTAATAGCCCTTGCCCTCGCTGAAAAATTGGCGAGGAATTCTGCAATAAACGGGCTAGTCTCACCTGGCGAGATAAGAACAAAAATGAACTCTGTACTTAGAAAAGCATCAGAGTTGGTGAGGAATGATGGACTCTAACGCATTTGGAATAGATCCGACGAACAATTCATCATTTCAACCATGGGTTGTTAATATTGAAGGAGAAGAACTGTCTCATATTAGAAATAAATATTCTGCAGAAGTCAGTGAAGAAGATTGGGAAGGGATCGTTAAAACTGCCGCCAATATTTTAGGGCAATGTCCCAATCCACTATCACCTTCAGGCTCGTCTACCGGTTTAGCTATTGGGAAGGTTCAGAGTGGAAAGACTCTTTCCTATTCAGTGCTTGTAGCATTAGCATATGATAATGGATATGGCGTAGTTATTGTCTTAGCAGGAACAAAGACCCCATTACTTGAACAAACATATGCTCGTCTTCTCAAAGATCTTGTAGGAGAACGACCAAATATTACTCCATTTAAAAATCCAACAAGTTCAGTAGATTCTCAAGTTATTGAAAGTGTACTTCACTCTAACAAATATCATTCTAAAAAATATGCCCTTATAGTTGCCCTTAAGAGACAAAACAGGATCAAAGATATTTATGAAATATTTTCTCAAAAAGATATCAATACTTGCCCAATATTAATCATAGATGATGAGGGTGATGAAGCTTCTCTTAATACTATGTTTAGGAAAAAGAAAGAATCTTCCGTCTATAAGAGCATTCGATTGTTAAGGGATATATTAAAGATTCATGCTTATATTGCCTACACAGCAACTCCCGAGGCAAATTTATTATTGGAAGGAATTGATTCACTTTCTCCCGACTTTGGAATATTAATTAATCCAGGTAGTGGTTATTGCGGAGGATCTACTTTTTTTGGTGAATCGATAAATGAATTTGTGCAAGAAATTCCAATTATCGATGCAGAAAATGGTGGTTCAACAATTAACGATTCTCTGCGTCTTGCCATCGCTATATTTTTTGTAGGGGCTGTTATAAGGCATAAAAGGGGAGATATGGACTGGCATTCGATGCTTATTCACAATAGTAGTTTAAAATCTGAACACGACAAATCTTACAAGATTGTGAAAGAAGATATTATTCGGGATTGGAGAATTACGTTAAATAATGTCGATACTGATCCTGAAAAACAATCACTTCTTAAATTATTCTTTACCGCTTATGAAAAATTAATTCCTACCGTAAATCCTATTCCAAGTTGGTCCGAAGTAAAGGATGGACTCTTATACGAGCTATGGCAGTTAGAAATCTGGATGGTTAACAGCCTTCCAACTGGGAGAGACCCTCTAAGCACACCAATTAAGTTAGGAAACAATATTTTTGTAGGTGGAAACATGCTTGGAAGAGGGCTGACAATTAGGGGGTTAGCAGTCACATACATAACTAGAAGGGCAATGAACGACACAAATGCGGATACTCTTGAGCAAAGAGCACGTTGGTTTGGATATAAGAAAAAATATCTTGATGTATGCAGAATTTTTTTAACAGGACAGTTGAAGGAAGATTACAAGGTATTGTTACGTCACGAGAATGACTTTTGGGATTCACTATCAAGATACTCTGATTCAGGAATTCCAATTAGAAAATGGCCAAGGATGTTTGAATTGGACTATGATGCAAAGCTAAATCCTACTAGAAAAAACGTTGCACATTATAAAAAATTCCAAATCAAGGGTTGGAAAATTCAACATAGACTCATAGAGGATTTTTCCAGTGCAGAAAAAAACGTAATATATGTTAAGGAATTTTTCTGGCGACATCAAGCTATCCAAAAGGAATATGGATCTATTGAGCACTCTGTCATTAAGAATTGTCCAATGGAGTTAGTCTTAGAACTTCTTAATAATGTAGTTTCAAGTAAAACAGATTGGGAAAATGAATATGTCATAGAATATTTGTCACGTCTTAGCAGTTCTAGAAAACTGGAAACAATCGATTTGCTTCTAATGAGGAATGGAAATATTGAGGACAGAACAAAGACTGATGATAAAGTTGAACCTTTCTCAGGAGAAAGTGCGAATTATCTCGGAGATAGATATATCCATGATGGGAAGCCACAATTTCAAGTTCATATAATTGCACCAAGATTAAGGGAAACCGATCCAAGGACTATAGTTTCAACATCCTTTGCAGTCTATATACCAGAAGATAACTCTAACTATATCTTAGGGGATTATGTTGTTAGAGGAACGGAAAATGAATATTGAAGATCTTTTTAGCCAATTGAAGGGTGACAATTTTGAACACACTTTCAAGGTAGTTCCTATTTCTGGTTTTTTAGGCTCATACATCGGAGTAAATACATCTGGATGGCCTTCCCTTTTTGTAGATTGCAGTTTGGATAAATCCTTAGGTCCAAGTATGAGAACCACTCATATATCACTCCAACTCGGTAATGAGTATAAGATATCAATTTCTGGAATGCCGCCAATAATTGAAAAGTTAGACTTACTTATATGTGAGTCAAATGTTGATATTGATGTACACACATTTTTATCACTCATCGGTGGTTTCTTAGGTTTTATCCATGATAATAAAATTAAAAGATCAGATCTCTTAACCTTTTTTCTCTCAGTTTCAAAGTTGTTTTCAATTAATCCTTCAAATGATGTAATTACTGAAAGACAGGGATTATGGGGTGAACTTTTTTTTATGAGTCAAGTTAAGGGGTTCAAATTTTGGCTTCCATATTGGCATAGCGAACCGTCTAGAAAATTTGACTTTTCATCATCTGATAAACGCGTAGAAGTTAAAACAACCACTGGGAGTGAAAGAATCCATCAATTCTCTCATCGCCAAGTATACTCTTTCGAGGGTGAGGAGATCATTGTAGCTTCGATCATGCTTAGATATGAAGATTCAGGAATAAGTTTAAGAGATTTATTAAACATAGCAAAAAATAATATTAACAGCGAAAGCGACCTGGTTAAACTTGTCAAGGCAGAAAGAATATCAAAAATGGAAAGTCAAGATGAATTGGGGCCTATATTTGATGCTTTAGAAGCTGAAAGATCCTTATCTCTTTTTTGGGCTAATAAAATTCCTCATTTTGGGGAACCGGAACCATCGGGTGTCTCCAAGACCCATTATCAAATTGATCTTTCTACAACTCCCTGCATAAATATTCCTGATCTTGATGATTGGCTATCTAAATGGAATTAATTTTTTACAAATACCGACTTCATATTTCTTTTCAATAAAAACAGTCGGTTAAGTATATAATTCCTAAAATCAGTAATATTTATAATAAATTAAACTAAATTAGAGATCACTCCAAACTTATCTATATTTATGTTGCAGGCTGCTGGAATTTCTGGCAAGCCAGGCATTGTCATGATATCTCCAGAATATGCAATGATCAATCCAGAGCCAGAATTGACCTTAACATCATTGATTTTAAGGTTATTATCAGAGCTGTTTGGCTTATTTCCATGGAAAGAATACTGACTTTTAGAAATACAGATTGGCAAATTAGAATTAGGCATTTTTTGTATTTCTTCAATATGAGCTAATGCATTTCTAGAGAATATTACTTTATCCACTTCATAGATCGATTTACCAATCTTCTCAATTTTTTCT
>JAJZYV010000085.1 GCA_021797955.1 Thermoplasmata archaeon | reverse complement strand
TATTTGCAGGATTTGGAAAAAATTATGAAGTTTAAATACACATTGCCTTCCTGAACTTAAATGAAATCATTAAAAATTATAAACAGGAAACTATCAAAGCTGATTTAACCCTGTATCCTCCCACATTTAATTCTCAAGACAGGACACTTTCCCTCTATTTAACGAATTTCAGCACTTTTAATATATTGCCGAGTCATAAACCGATACATTGCGAGGGTAACAAAGCCTGGCCAACTGTGCAGGACTTAAGATTCTGTCTCGTAGGAGTTCGTGGGTTCGAATCCCATCCCTCGCATACTATACATTTTTCAAAAATGGAGAAACCCCTTTACATCGGTTATTACAGGTTCGAATCAGAAAGTGGAAAAAGAGTGTATAACTCAAAACATTTTTCCAATTCAAAGTAATTAGCCAACCCTCTGAAATAGCTATTTTTCGCATAATAGCTAAGTCATCACGGTTAAAAGACCTCCATCAATTTATAAATGTGATCTTATGCCTAAAAAGGGTATCAGCTTCATTATGTTTTCAGGAACTGCGGACAAATTTATTCCGCTAGGTGTCCTGACTCAGTCTGCCGTTAATCTGGAGATGCCCGTCTCTATTTTTGTTACTGGATGGGCCATTCCGGCATTCACTAAAGGCGGAAAAGAGAAAGTAAACAGAATGCCAAAAGAATTTGAGGACATGGCCCCGATGCTGGTACAGGGACTGAAAGATATCAAAGCCCCTTCCTGGTATGAAATGCTCAAGGAAGCAAAGGAAATTGGCGACGTCAAGGTGTATTTATGCTCAATGATGTCCCAGGCTTTGAAGATTGACACGAAAAATGGTCTTGATCCAATTGTTGATGACGTAGTTGGGGCTGCAGCTTTCCTTCAGATGTCTGAGGGGAACGACAAGGTCATGATTTGAGGAAGAACATGACAAAAACTGTAGTGGATAGTAGAGGAACAGCCTGTCCTGGCCCAATTACCGATCTAATAAGAGCGTACAGAAAATCAGCAAATGGAGACATAATTGAACTTCTTGCCACGGACCCAGGAGTGAGGGCTGATTCCAAGGCCTGGTGTGAAAGGACAAACAACGAACTCATTAGCATGGAGGAAAAAGACGGAATATTCACTGTAGAAATAAGAATAAGTGGGAAAAAAGGGTAGTTGGAATTTATTTTATGATATGGGGTGAATGAAATGAAAAGCATCGCGGTTGTGGGAGGAGGAGCAGGTGGATTGATTTTTGCCAATACAATGGCAAAGGAAATGTCTGATGATATCAGATCCGGAAGGCTCAAAATCAGGATCTTTGATGGATCAGTATATCATGAGTTTCAGCCAGGGTACCTCTCGGTTGCCTTTAAGGGGAAGAATCCAGCAGCTGTGAGAAAATACCTTTCAGAACTTGTTCTTCCGGACGTCGAACTGATTCCGGAGAATTGCTCCAAGGTGGACCTTGACAACAGGTATGTTTTAACAGAGAAAACCGGTAAGAAGTATGAATTTGATGAAGCGATCATAGCTACCGGTTCCAGACCTGACTACAACCAGATACCCGGCCTGTCCCAGGCAAACCACGATTTCCATACAAGTGCCAGTGCTTCTGCAGAACTTTACAAAAGACTCGAAAAGGTAAGATGGGGCAGAATTGTTACAGGCATAGCAGGATTGCCATACAAGTGTCCCCCATCTCCTAATGAAAGTGCATTCCTTCTTGAGGAATATTTCGTGAGGAAAAAGATAAGGAAAGACGTTAAACTCACTTTCATAACACCATTTCTCAGGAGTTATTCCAATGAGACTGTTAACAGTGTCATCGAACCCATGTTCAAAGAACGGAACATCGAGATTATTACGGGTTTCAACCTTGAGAGTGTGGACCCGGAGAAGGAGCTTCTCACATCCATGGAAGGAGATTCTGTTCCCTATGATACTCTCCTGCTGGTGCCACCGCATTCTGGAGCCCCTATTTTCAAAGGCGAGGAATATGCCGATGAGGATGGATGGATCAAGACCGATAAATATGATCTCCATGTGGCAGACTACGAAAATGCCTTTGCAATAGGTGATGCGACCAACCTCCCAATATCAAAGGCAGGTGTTGAAGCCCATTTGGAAGCAGTAGTTGTTGCAAAAAATATGATTTCTCAAATGCAGGGAACAGGCGAGAGATATGAATTCACAGGGAGGCTGCAGTGTTCCATGGAAACTGGATATCATCAGGCAACCTTTGTGATCGGAACATACGATAGACCAATTGAAAGGATACAACCATCCCTTTACAATTATTTCCAAAAGAAATTAATGGAAAGGATATACTGGGCATCACTGAAAGGTGGATATGAGTGGTTGTTTAAATGGCATTTCGGGAAAGACTATTATAGAAAGTCCGGAAAAGAGAAGCCTCCGATGCAGACACCTAAAGTTCAGAATGTATGAACAGGTAACCTAATCTTCTTTTTTTATCATTATTTATTGCTCCTTATTAAGGCAGTTCAAAAAAAATAGATTTCATAAAATGATGAAATGAATGGGTTCCTCCCTTCTTCATATACTAAAATCCACCATAAGCCGATTTACTTGCTCTGTTATCCTTATTATAACCGGTATTCTCATTTACACACTGATATGAAAATGCAAATATCATTCATAAGTATGTTCCCGGATTACAAGTCAGCTTGATTTGTGTGAAGAATATTGACAATTAACACAACTCCAGCGAATGTTTATAGGAGACCTTTCAGATTGGAAATACATGAAAGAAAAAAGCAGCCTCAAATTTCCAACATTTGACTGTGTCATTTCCAATACTGTTGAGGAATATGATGCAGAAATGGAGAGATTTTTTATTACGAGAGCAAAGCTTGCCGTATCACTTGCAAGGCTCAGAATAAATGACAGCACATGGGCGGAGAATTATGAGAAGATGATGGGGTACCTGTCTGGACTTGTCAAGTCCATGATAGAACTCAAGGAGCCACCGTCCCATGAATTTCTCATAGGATTGTCTCTTGGTGACGAACTGGAGGATGACATGACAGAGAGGCTTCTTAGAACAAGAAATCCTTTGGTTGCGGATACCACCGAAGCAGCTTTACTCGTCAGGGATCTTATGTTCTGGTTTGTCAGAAACAGCAAAGACGGGAAACTTTCCAGGAGTTTTACCCCGGAGAGATTTCAAGGATTACCATTCCTCAGACTTGCCCTGGTTTACAGGAGCGTAAACTTATCAGGTAAGTAAAATAATTAATGGTTGTATGAGAAATTTACTCACGCAATCAAATAATGATAAATTTTAAAAAGAACGGATTATCTTCAGTATAATGGATTCGCGTGATATTGATAAGTTTCTCGATACGAGACTTGTATTCAAGTATCACGGAAGCGGTGGTATCATAGAACATTCCAGTAAAGTGAATCACACTTTCCAGTCTGCGATACATATAGGGGAAGGAGACTTTGAGTTTTCCTATTTCGTCCCTGAAAAGATTGCAGAAAGCAGGGATATGGCAATCCTCATAGCTCAGACCAGTGCCAGAAAACGCGGAGATTTATATTTCGTAACCAACAATATAACCAATTCAAAATCATTGGATTCATTAAGATTGATACTCGAAGACGCCAAGTCATCAGTTCTTGACAACATATATGTGGAAAATGGAGCTTTATATTTTTCAATGAGGTTCAGCAGCACTGAAATGTCCAAGTTCTCAAACGTTCTGCTTAAATTCACAAAGAGCTTTGAAGCAGTAGAAGTGGCCTACCTTGGGCCAAATCCCGGACTTGAAGCTACCCTGATCCAAAATGAGCATAATACCGGCCTTACCAGAGCTGTATGGGAATACAGTATGCCAAAAAATTCCTTCATTAGTTCTCCAATAAATGCCTTAGGAGATGAATGGGTTTCTGATATCAGGTATATGACCAAGAATGATGTTGTTCCGCAGATTTTCAAGACTAAAGACAGCATTGAAGATCCAGAGAAATCAGGTTTCAATGTAATATCAGAGAAAGACCACATCTATGAACTCACATTCAGCAACAGAGGTTCCATGATTAGGGAATATCACAATAGATCCTACGAGAGAAAAATTGTAAGATTTGAGCGTCACCTTCATTACAAGGACGAAACGATGAGGGTTGACACAGTCATTCCAAGTGTCCAGACCAGAGACCTGCTTCAGGTTCTTTCCTTAGTCAATGAAAAGTACCCTGCATTCAATTTAAGACTTGTTTCAATTACGGAAATATAATTGGATTAGATGAATAAAAGCCACTATGCATCGGCTACTTTTAACAGCGACAATTCCCAGTCCGGAAATTCTTCAGATAGGGCCGATAAAGACGTGATATAACTGTCAACAAGAACTTCTGGAATGTAGGATAGGAGCTCAAGCTTCCCGTTTTCATATCTGAATGTACGGCAGAATCTCACGATCTTTGTGGCGTAAAGATTCCTGAAAAAGCCTTTCAGAAAGGAATTGTCCAGTTCAAGCTTTAATTGATATAGATTGAGTTCAGGATCAATCAAAATCATCCCTTTATCTTCGGGATTTGAAATCTTTTCATTTGTAATCAGAAGATTGAATGTACTCGTTCCAGTGGTCATGAAACGGGATTCCAGTACCCAATTATCAGTTAGTATGGAAAATGGATTACTTTTTCTATCCTTTTCCGGAACTTTTATCTGCCACCTGATCTCCATGAGATTGGTTATGTTCTTCACATCCTCAAGGATTGCAGGCAAACCCGGGTTAGGACCAAGATATTTAACACTGAATCCATCTATTTTTTGTGAGAGTTCCAGAACAACACCGGTTATTTTTTGAAGATCCGAGGAATGAAATCTGCACGATAGAAAATATGTTCCGCTGGATAGCCAGAGGTTGTCTGCAACCATAGTTCTGGATTCTTCTATGGCTGCCCTCAGGCCTTTGTGCAGATCCTCCGTGGCCATCCCGAAATTGGAGAAATAAACATTACCTTCCTTTGCAGCATTGGACTGGGCCGGGAAGATTGCAATTTCCCTGTTTGCAGCAAGTTCTTCCGGGATAAAGAATGAAAGTTCAAGACTGTCTTCCCCGAAGTGAAGACCGGATTGAAGGTCAAGTGAAAGCCTCTTGGTAAACTCAGCTACGGGAAGTGACCCCGAAAGTGAAAAAATAACCCTCATGTCCAAAACCCGATCTACTGCGTCGAAGTCCATGTGAAAACGAATTCGTAGAATCCTTTAAATTTTGCTACGTTGGTGAATATTTCCTGCTAAAATTTTGACAACTGTTATGTATGAAAACTTGGACCGAACACCTGTATAAGGGAATCCTGATCATACTTCAAACGGGATGAGTATGTCAGTTTAACATCCAGATCCGGAAATTCTTTCACTGTTTCTGCAACAGATTCTATAACCATGCTTCCGTAATTCTCAGGAATCAGCCCGCATATGCGCAAATTTTGCCCGTCGTATTCATGATATGAGTAAAACATAGGATTATAATGCTCAAAAACCAGCCTGGAATAGAGGAGATAAATTCCGCTTGTTATATTGGCACCATATATCCGATCTTCCTTTGAGATTTCCCTGAATACTTCACGGTTTATTGATGTGGGATCCTTGATACGGAAAATAAAATCATCTGTACGGGACTTGCCGGTATATCTGGCTCTCCTCGCCCAAGTTTTTGAAAACATTTCCTTCATTTTTTCTGATTCTTGGCGGGGTGGTTTTAGGGTCAGGGAACTTGCCACTATGTTTCCGGAGGTTTGAGCTTTTTCTATTATAAATTTTAATCCCCTGTTTGGCCCAATATATTCCGGAACCCCGTATCCAAACCTTCTCCTTGCATTAAAAATGAATTTTGAGACTTCCTTCATATGGCTGTGGTGAAAAGTAAACATGGTCTTGTGGTACCCTCCTTCGATATATTTGTAATCGATTGCCACCGAGGGAATTTTTATGAGTTCCCTCAAAGTCTCCATTTCCGGATAATCCTGTGAACTTATCTTGAAAACCATGTTTTGCCCAATTTCCGAAACCTGCATTTTCTTTATGAAAATACTATACTCATAATCTTTCTTCAGGAACGCGGGCACATTAATGTACTCTCCAACCCCATCATCGGTAAAATAAAGATGTTCAGAGAAGCTTATTGGAAATTTCCTTGATTCTATCAGGAAGGGAATGTTACTTTTTACAGCAAAGATGCACTGCATATCCCCAATAGGGTCAGGATCATTTGGGAACATCTATAATATTACGCTTAAAATTATAAAAATTTTTACCTTACTGTGAACATCCACCTAAAAAAGATTAGCTGATGAGAGCCTCAATGGCTTCACCATCTCCTGTTTCACTTATCTTTCTCTCTGTTTCCAGAGCCTGGTGCAATAGTTTTGCCAGCTCTTTGCCTTTATTTGTGAGAGAATAGAAAACCTGAGGAGGGTTGGTGTCAGTGACTTTCCTCTCCAACAATTCCTGGGAAGTGAGAATATTCAATGCCCGTGAGAGGCTTGTTGAACTTATGTTCCTAAGACTCCCCTTGATCTCATTATACCTCATCTTACCATAATAATCAAGCCTGTGCAGAATTTGAGGTGCCCACGAGTGGCCAAGAAGAGACATTATTCTGTCAAGCCTCTCATCTTCCTTTTGGAATCTTGAAACGATTGATACCTCTACCATTTCTGTTACCTGATAACACTTGAGTGTCTTTCTGATATATTAACTTAGACCACATTGCAAATGCAAGGAGATATTATGATGATGCCAAAGAGTGAAGAATACAACTTTGAGGATAAAATAACAGATGTTGTGTCAAAGGTTAGGGAAGGCGTAGTTATGGTAACTGCACACCGCTACCAGGTGGACAGGTTTGGTGATGTAAAACCATTTGACGGTGCCGCCAGCGGGATCATTGTGAGCCCGAGCGGATATATTGTAACGAATCACCATGTAATTCAGGACCACCAGAACCTGCAGGTTACAACAAGCAACGGGGATGTTTACGATGCTGATGTAATAGGGAGTGATCCTGCAACTGATGTTGCGGTGCTGAAAATCAATGCGAGGGATTTGAAACCCCTAAAAATAGGAGACTCTGAAAAACTGGTTGCCGGAAAATTGGTGGTTGCAATAGGAAATGCACTGGGTCTTCCTGGAGACCCCACGGTTTCTCTTGGTGTCATAAGTGCAATAGGGAGACCAATGCCATGGGCGGATTTCATATTTGAAGGGCTCCTCCAGACGGACGCAGCCATCAATCCCGGAAACAGTGGAGGCCCTCTTGCCACACTTGACGGTGAAGTTGTAGGGATGAATACAGCAATTGTTGCTTTCGC
>JAJZYV010000084.1 GCA_021797955.1 Thermoplasmata archaeon | reverse complement strand
TCGGGTTTTATTTATGAGATGGGGCTGCCCGGATTTGGACCGGAGTCTCAGGCTCCCAAAGCCCGTAGGATACCAAGCTACCCCACAGCCCCATTTAACGCCATAGAGTAAGAAGCAATAAAAATTTAACCATTTGTTAGCCATAATTTACCCACGGTTTAGAAATTTCTTTACTCCTTTTACAATTTCTTGGTTTCTATAACTCTTTTAATTTGTTTTGCATATGGGTATATGCCTGAGAAGACCGATCTAACGTTCAAATTTCTTGAGGTTTCAAGGGCATCCAGAAGTATCGCACTGAGCTTCTCTGCAATATCTTATCCACTATATCTGTTTGTTCTTGGCTATAACATAGTGACCATTGGATTCTTTGCATTCTTCTTGATTCTTTTTACAGTATTTCAGACAATATTAATGGGTATCATTGGAGACAGGTTCGGATACAGATATTCCTTAATTATTTCTGAACTTTTTCCAATTTTTGCAATGCTAACATTGTTTTTAACTACACAACCCATATTGATAGAATTAACAGTTATAGGTGGAATTGGAGGCGGTCCGGGAGCTATAAGAGGTGCCTTCTCACCGGGAACAACTGCTCTAATTGGGAACAATTGGCCAAATACTAATGAAAGGGTAAAGAAGATCAGCATTATAACAACCATAGGAAGTCTTTTCTCTGTTTTTGGTGGCGGTCTTGTTATTGGACAGGGATTTCTTTCTCATTCAGTTGGAACCATATATTCTTATAGGCTTCTTTTTGGGATTTCTGCTATCCTTATGATCATTTCCCTAATATCCCTAATATTTGTCTCGGAAAGAAAGAGGGAAATGAAAAAACATGGACTAATCCAGAAAGGTTCTAGGAGGTTTCTTGGAAAGGTAATTCTGTCAAACAGCATAAACGGAGCAGGAATTGGGCTCTCAATGGCAATAATATCAGCATGGTTCCATGTTGCCTTTGGAGTATCTACATTTCTTTTGGGAATAATGTTCACCGGTTCCTATATAGCCACTGCAATTGGATCATACCTTTCTGTAAAGACAGCAAATAAGATGAAGAACCCTGCAAAGGTTGGTGCATATGCAAGAATGTTACAAGGTCTTCTCATGATCCCTCTGGCCCTTTCACCCTTCTTCTTCATTGCAGCAATTCTCTATGTGGGAAGGATGACAGTGGCAGGCTATGGTACACCGTCTAGGAGCACAATAAATATTTCAGAGTTGAAGGAGGGTGACCTTGGTGCTGGTACAAGCCTACAGGCCACTGCTGGTAGATTGTCGCAACTAACATCTGGAGGTTCAGGGATTCTCACTGATCTTTTTATTCCCCTACCCCTTGTTATTGGCGGTAGCATACAGTTTGCTGCAGGTATCCTGTACTTGAAACTCTTCGGAGGAAAAAAGTAAGTTTTCTTAAATATTAATGGGCAATAATGCGTCATGAAGAGTTTAACCGGGGAATATATTGGAGAAACATGGATTAAAAACAGATTTGTAATGGCACCCATGATTTCAAATCTCGCTGATCCAAGCGGAGTCACCAATGACAACCACATATCTTATCTGGAAGAAAGGGCACTTGGAGGGTTTGGACTCATAATAACAGAATATTCTTACGTTTTTATGGACTCTGCCAAAGGATCAAGAAATGAGATGGTAATTGGTGTTTCCGATCATATACCAAAACTGAAAAGACTCACAGAGAGTATTCACCGGCATCAGTCAAAGGTTTTTCTCCAGATAGTTCATGCTGGGGGAAAGGCCTTATCACCCAATAATGAAAGAATTATTGCCCCTTCAGCAGTGGATTATATGGGTCATAAACCCTCAGAGATGACAGAGGAGGATATGGAACAGGTAAGAAAGGCCTTTGAGTCCGCGGCAAGGATAGCCAGAATAGCCAATTTTGACGGTATTGAAATCCATGGAGCACATGGATATCTGATCCAGGAATTTCTTTCTCCAGCATTGAATATGAGATCGGACAGATATGGTGGTTCGTTTGAAAGAAGTCTCACGTTTCCTCAGGAGATTGTAAACCTCACACGCGATTCGTCAGGAATTCCAGTGGGAATAAGGCTCAGCCTCTATGAGGATGACCCCGATGGATATGATGCTTCATATGGATTGAAGATCGCCGAATCTCTTGAAAATATAGACTATGTGCATTTTTCTGCAGGAAGGTTTGCTCCTCCAGGGTCTTCAGCTTCATTCTATTCCGATGAGAAGCATATTCTGAAGAAACTTCCAAGAAGACCAAAGATCAAAACAATGATCGTTGGATCAATGACAACTCCCGAATCAGTGGAAGAGGCATTGAGGACAGTAGATTTTGTCGCTCTTGGAAGGCCTGCGCTTGCTGACCCATTCTTCCCCTCAAAGATGTTGAACGGAAACAGAGCAATAAGGCCGTGCATTAGATGCAATCAGGCCTGTAGAGATCTATCATATGGAGAAGTGAGGTGCACAGTAAATACAAGAACGGGCTTTGAACTGACGATGAGACAATTCACAGGATTGAGAGGTGAAATCACCATTGCTGGAGGCGGGATTTCAGGACTGGAAGCTGCCCTGAAAGCTAGGGAAAGTGGTTTAAAAGTTACAATCTATGAAAAGGAAGCGAATATTGGGGGAGATCTTAAAAAGATAACTGATCCTTTTAAGAAAATAGAATTTGACCGATTGTTGACTTATTATGAGAAAGAGATAAAGAGATTAGGAATTGATTTGAGACTTTCCACTGAAGCAAAGAAGGCAGATATTTTTGCCATTCCACAAGTAAATTATAAAGATCTTCCAGATTCTGCAGAGATCGTTATGGATTCAAATATATACAAACATCAGGATCAGGCGCTTACCATGGCAGATCACTGCAAGATTATTATGACGGAAAGAAGTCTTGACAGCATAGATAGGAACAGACAAGTAGCGTATAGAAAAATTGCAGAAAGTAAGGGCATAAAATTTGTAAAGGAACTTAGCCTGGATTTCAACGTAAAGAACTATACAAGGAACCAGTATGACATAAAATCTGCTATGGAACAGGGAATTTCAAAACTGGAATCCTTTATAATTGGGAATCTCCCAGAGTTAAGCTAGGTCCTGCTGATCACGGGCCCTTGCTTCCCTCTTCATCTTGACCCTCTTAATATCTTCCTGTTCATCCTCTGTGAGTTCCACTTCTTCGACCTCAGATTTTTTGAGGAATTCCGGAGAAATTTCCTTACACAGATATACCTCGTGAGATGCTCTGTATATCTTTCCTCCAGATTCGATGTATTTTTCTGTATCCACGTCAAGAATCAGTGGGTTATCCACATGAAATAGACCAGAAACATACGCTTTCCTGTATGTGGATGAAAGGTGAACGTACGTCTTGTCGGATGGACTTATTCCGGTTTCCATAATGAACTCGTATTCTTCGGGTGTGGTTTGGTAATAGACAATTTCAGGTATGTTTTCAACTGGAAGATCGGAAAGATCAACCGGAATCGTATGACCATATGTTGCCCTGATCTCATCCCTTTCATTAACCTCGTACCTCTGTCTGTGGTCCGTTTTAGCTAGGGCGATTATATGATATGGGGTTATCCAGCCGTATCTCCTTCTCTGGGTTCTTATTGCAGGAACGATTGTGTAAATCCTAACCCATCCGTGCGGGTCCATCCTTACTCCATAATTTTCAGGAAAATGTCTCAGCATCCCTGCCAGGATTCTACTAACTCCTTCAATTTCATCCGGGTGCATCAACCCCCTGCCTTCGTCACCGCAAACAGGGCAGATTTCCCCCCTGAATGGCCCATGTTCTCTGCATGATCTTAGATCCTGATCTTCCAACTATGCCACCTCACTTATTATCTCTTCAATGGAATCTGATATCTTTACTTTGCTGTATCTCGAATAGATGGTATCCGTAACTACCAGTTCATCGCACATGCCTGCAATATCATCGCCGGAATTGTTTATGAATATTCCATGAATCGCACCGACATAAATTCTATTGGCCCCCATTTCCCTGAGCAGTTTTATGGATTTTTTAATTGTTCCGCCGGTGGATATTATGTCGTCAATTAAGAGTATATTTTTCCCCCTTACATCAAATCTAGCTTCTGAATAACTTACGGTTATTGAATCGATGCGTTTCTTGTCCAGATGCCTTGAATCAACATTCAATATTTCCCCGGCCTCTCTGGCTATTTCCATAGCACCATCATCTGGCGCAACTATTAGGCCGATGTCCATATGTGAAAAATATTTTGCAATGTGTTTTACCATGCTGATTACAACAAATTTCTTTTTGCTGTATTTCATGGTTGAATTATCATGAATGTTTATTGTTATTATTTCATCGGAATATTCAGAGAGCATATGCGTGAAAACCTTTGATGATATTGCCTCTCCCGGTTTATAGATCATATGCTGCCTGGCATAACCAAAATAAGGCAGGAATGCAATAATCTTTGATGCGCCGTTTTCTTTGAGGGCATTGAGCAGAAGCATGAATTCCAGTGCTTCTCCGTCTTCTCTTGTGTTTCCAATTGCCATTACCTCCTGCCCCTCTACAGATTCCACAACCCTGACATAGAGTTCCCCATCTGGGAACCTCTTGACCTCAGTCATTATGAGATGAAAATCAGATTTGTCACAAATTTCAATTGCAGTATTGAGACAGTTCTTTGTTGAAACTATAAACATTAAAAAGCCAATTACTTAAATTTATAAAATGATTGGTAATTGACAACACTTGTCAGATTAATTTCGAAGTTACTTATCGCTTCAAAAACTTGTCGATCCTCTTCATTGTTTCTGGAGATGTGAATAGATCGGCGAACCCCTCTGATTCTCTTTTAAGTGCATCTTCAACAGTAAGGTTCTGAGATTCGTATACAAGCCTCTTACAGGTTGAGACGGTTTCTTCAGGCATTATGGCTATATTTTCCGCAATTTCCTGTGCCTTTGAGAAGAGCTCTTCATCTCTAAAAACCAAGTCCACGAGACCCCAATTCATCGCCTGTTCGGCCGTTATGATCTGACCTGTAAGCATCAGGTATAGTGCTCTTCCTCGCCCAACGAGTTTAGGTAGAATTACATTTCCTCCCGCTCCTGCGTTTATACCTATCTTAATCTCTGGCTGTCCTATTTTTGTGGACGATCCCGCAATTCTGATATCTGCAGATTCTGCTATTTCAAGGCCTCCGCCCAAGGAGTAACCATGAAGAAGTGCAATAACCGGTTTCTTCATGGAGTTCATTGTGAGCACCACTCTGTTCATGCTGTTTCTAAATTCCATTGCTTTAATCCGATTTCCTGTTTCGAATTTACTCAAATCGGCTCCTGAAGAATAATTATCCCCCTCTCCCCTGAGAATCACCACCTTTGTCTGAGAATCACTGTCCGCTTTTTCCAGTTCCTGGGCAAGCAAATCAGCCATCCTTTCTGAGATTGAGTTTAGTCTCTTTGGGTTGCTTAAGATTAGCCATGTGATCTTCCCGTTCTGTGATTTTAAGATCGTTCCTCCCGATTCTTCATTGTTCATAAGATAAGCTCCTGATTTTCAATGGATTCAAAAACATTAAGTGTTGCTGTTCTGGCTATGCCGTCCATCTCTCTAAGTTTTTCAAGAACTATTTTTCCAAGATCCCTTGTTGACTTTACCCGTGCCTTTATTAGCATATCCCATTCGCCGGCAATGATGTGAACCTCAGCAACTCCCTGAATTTTTGATATGTCCGATGCAAGCTGCCGTTGGGATATACCTCCCTTTGGATCAAATGAAGCGAGAATGAAAGCAGTAACATCATAACCAAGAAGGTGGTAATTTGGTATAGCTGAAAATCCCCTGATGATGTCATCCTTCTTCATCCTCTCAATTCGTTCATGCACAGTTATTCTTGGGATATTGAGCTCCCTGGAAATATCAGAGACCTTGTCACGTCCGTTTATGAAAAGATATTTTAGAATCTCTCTGTCCTTAGAGTCCATGAATACCAATCTTCATGCGTCATATTTATTTGTCGCAATTTTCTAAAAAATTATAATCGCAGAACAGATTCATAATAAATATGACTCACAAAATTTGCGGGAATTGTGGAGAGCAGTTTGAGTGCTGTAGTTCAATTCCTTGTTGGTGCACCTTCAAAGCAGTTTCAAGTGAGAAATTACAATGGTTAAAAAATAACTTTAGTGATTGTGTTTGTGAAACCTGCCTTAATGATAACTCATCATAATTATGAGAAATTCAATAAAAATCATTACTTTTCTTATATTTTTCGGGATGTGATGATCTGCTCTTTTTTTGTTATTTCATCCCTTTAATAACCTTTGCAAACACTTTTAAATAAGTAAGGATAATTAGCCTTGAGGAAAGTTAATGGTAGCGATTACAGGTTCAACTTATCCCTTGGTAGCCATTGCCGCAGCAATAGCAATCATGGGAGGTCTTATAGGTACGGGAATGGCACAGCAGGGAATTGGCGCTGCTGGAATGGGAATAATAGCTGAGAAACCAGAGAAGTTTGGTCAGGTTCTCTTCTTCTTTGTTATTCCAGAGACGCTATGGATCATAGGATTGGTTCTGGGTATAGTATTACTGCTCGGAATTCTGTGAAGGTTTAAATGGCCCTTAAAGAAATTCTGGCTGATATAGAAAAAAACAGAGAAGAACGCCTTGCTTATATTAGGAGTCAGTGTGCTGGAGAACTGGATAATATAGCCAAGTTATCAAAGGAGGAATTAAAGACCCTGCAGGATGATTTCAATGCAAGGTTAATCTCCGATATTGATGTGAACAGAAGAAGAGAGCATGATTCCATTAATATGGAAAAGAATTCCATAATCCTGAATAGAAAAACAGAAATTGTCAATATTCTCATGGAACACCTTGCTTCAAAGCTTGAAGAATTAAAGAAAGGAAAGGAATATGAGGATATACTTTCCGATTCGTTGATAATAGCAGAGAAAGAACTGGGCAGAGATTTTATTGTCAATTGCTCTCCCGAAGACTTTGAGTTTTTAAAAGGGAAAAAAAAGGAAATAAATATGAAGAAAGACCCGTCCATAAAAATGGGTATCATATGTTATTCAGCAAATGCTGAAAAGATTATTGATTTCAGGATAGACAGGCTATTTAAAGAGATAAAACCAGAGTTAGAAGCCAGAATACTTGAAAATATTGGTGCAAACTGATGGAAATTTCCTTTGCCGGCAATTATGGCAGAAGCAGACTTATAAAGACAGAGCTTCTCAACAGTGAACAGATAAACAGGCTTAGCGAAGCTCCTAATTTTGAGGAAATTACAAGAATCCTCAATGAAACTTCATTCAAGAAGGATATAGTTGAGCT
>JAJZYV010000083.1 GCA_021797955.1 Thermoplasmata archaeon | reverse complement strand
TGACATCGGGCATCTCGTCGGATTTAATGCCCATCTGCGCCATCATTCGCTTCATTTCCCTGGAATTCATCTTGCCCGGAATCATGATAAAAAACCTATGGCAAATGAGGATAAATAAATTTCACACTGTCTTTTTAGCAATTTGCCATCGAAGGGGAAATTAAATAAACCTCAGGAATATAGAGGTTAAAGCCTTGATAGCTCAGTAGGGAGAGCGCCAGACTGAAGATCTGGAGGTCGCTGGTTCAATCCCGGCTCAAGGCATATTCTTAAGAGTTCAGTGCTGTTCTTCGAAGACAAATAAATTAAGAGATTTTGTCAATATTTATAACTGCCATGGAACAATATTGCGATTTATCCTTTCGAAGCTTTGGAAACCTCCGTCACTAATTTGACATCTATGTATTGTTCATTTCTTCTATCATGTGTTTTGTGAAAGCTCCCACCGAAATGACTTTCATACAATCCTTCAGTGTTTTCCCCCACAATAGTTTAATCTATTGAGCTGGTTAAATCCATCCCACGTATAACTGACAAAATGCCCGGAAGCAACCTTATTGGTCTTATGTTTGCGAAGAGATCCAGATTGAACTTAGACCGAGAATTGTGTCAAGAGCAGGTTCTGTTCCGTCGTTATTCCTGATTCTGAGGTCTCCCATTGGTGCCTTGAGAATTCCTCTGAATTTTTCTGCTCCCCACAGTATTTTTTCCTTTGTTCATTTTCAATTATGCAATGTCCCTGCTCAATTTCGTAAGATTTGGCGCCTAAATTCTAGTCATAATTATCTCTAAGAACCTCAAGCATCTTGATGGTACTGCCCCTAATCTTCGGTACGAATCCACGACCCTGAAGAACCATAATGTCTATGATTACATATTGAATTTTCACTATTTCAATTTGCGTGAGTCCTGTAAAATTAACACTTCTTCACGCACTCAAATAAAGCTGGTAGATTGCATCCAAGCAACGCAAGTAGCACCGAACAGATACTTTTGGTTTCAAAGTTCATCCTGAATTTCTCTGCTTTCCACTACGAACGGTGTTTCCATAAAAAACAGATATCGATTCAGGAATGATTTGCCACAAGAGATAGGTAAAAGAAACATTTTTACAAAGATGCATACGATAATACTGAATCAGCCAAATATAATCTGCATAATTTTCCGTTCAGCATTTCTCATATGATAGAGAATTGTAGGTTTCGACAGGTTATAGTCCTGTTTCAGGAGATCTAGGTCGTACAATCTAGGCCATTCGAAGTACCCGCGCTTGTATGCGGATTTAAGGAGATCCCTCTCTGCGTTTGTAAGATCCAGGGAACCGAGGATTCCCCATTTTTTGGTTACGTCGAGGATTAGTTTTTCCCCTCCAACCTTATCAAAGAAGAAGTCATCTAAACTATTTCCAGACCCAAGCGAGTTTTCCAATGCAGATGGAGATTTATCGGACAGCGACATGAAGTTGAGTACCTCAAGATCCCCCCTTGCTACAACTGGAAATGATGGCACCGCTCCGCTATCAACGATTGCCTTGATTAGGCCATGGCCGCGCTTTATTCCCTGTAGCAAGACTATTCCATTTTCGGAGTGGATTTTGTATGACACAAAATCTTTTGAAAGAAGTTGTTCCACTTCTTCCTTACTCTTGGAGTTTACTATGGAAAAAACGTAATTTTTGCCTTCGCCAATAGGAGAAGCATAAAGAGATATCACTGTCTCTCCAACTGCTTCAGAAACGTCCGCAAGGCTGCATTTGCTCCTTACGCTGAAACTGCCATAAATCATTAAATTATATATTTACATAACCACTTATTAATGTTTCCTATAATCTGTAGCCTGTTTTAGCTTTATTTTATCCGGCAAAAGCTGTGAAATGATGACACGGGTTTGCACACATGACAATCGGTTCAAAATGCAAACTCACTCATTCTTAGGAATGGTTGGATAATCTATTGCCCTTATACTTTTCAATTTTTCCAACTCTCGTTCCGAGTATCCCAGATCTTTGAGTATTTCACCAGTATTCTGACCTATTTTAGGAGGATTGCCAGAATTTCCACTGCCTCCTGGAATTACAGGTACCCTGATTTCTTCCCCAAGATAAACTTCGTTAACTAGATTATGCCCCGCCTGTTCATCTGAAAGCAGATCCCATGGTTTCTTCAACTCAGAAAATGCTATGTTGTTTGACTGCAGAATGCTTATCAGATCCTCTTTCTTCATTTTCGAGATTCGATCCGCGATCAGAGAAAGAAGTTCCTGCCTTCTTGCAAAGCGTCCCTCATTTTTTTCCAGTTCTGGTTTTCCGCATAGACCCAGGTTCATCTCCCTGCAGAAGACCTTCCACTGAGCATCTGTGGTAACTGCAATGAACACCTGATTACCCTCAGATGTGTTGAAAAAATCGTATATTGCCCATGCAAATCCTTCCTCATTGATCGGCTTCAATGCTCTGTGAATGATCTGGTATGTTGCTATGTGCTGTCCCATAAAGAACATGGCGGTCTCGAATAGTCCAATGTCGATGAACTTCCCTGTACCGGTTTTGTCTCGTTCCATCAACGCGTTCAGCGCCTGGATAACGCCGAACATCGCCGCACCCATATCGATCATGGACCCGCCAACTCTCATTGGTTTGTTTGTAAGTCCAGTCATATATGCCACACCGCTGTGTATCTCAATCGGAAAATCAAGTGACTTTCTTTTTTCCATTGGCCCTGCACCATAACCTTTTATCGAGAGATAGATGATCCTCTCGTTCACAGATGAAATGTCTCTGTAGGAGAGTTGCATTCTTTCCATCGCTCCATACCCGAGATTATCTATTATAATATCCGACTTCATGACAAGCCTGAGAAATACCTCTCTTCCTTCAGGTTTTGCAAGGTCCAGAGCCAGGCTTTTTTTATTCCTGTTGAAGAAAGGGAAAGCACCTGCGCTGGATTCTGTCAATCTGCGAGCTATATCTCCCTCTCCTGGCTTCTCAATCTTTATAACGTCATATCCAAGTTCTGAAAAAATAAGGCCAGCAGACGGACCTGCAACTATATGACCTATCTCAATTACTTTTGCCAACGATCTCCCCTGCTATTTTTATAATTTCTCCCACACGGACACACCTCCCCTCATCTGCTGATCTGTCCTTTACCGCGTTCAGTATTTTCTTTATGTCCTGATCATTAATCTCCATCCCCGATGATTCAAGTACCCGCCTTATCATGGATTTCCCAGCATACACGTTGAAACTCATCCTCTCTGCTGAGAAAACGCTGGAAAATGCCACATGCGTACCAGCAGTGTTAGTAGATACGTTTTCACCGACCAGAGGGAAATTTTGCATAAAGAAACTTTCTCCCATCTTATTCAGTATCACATCAAGTATCTTCCTGTATGCTCCCCTAACAGCGTTTTCCTCGATGCCCGTGGATATCCCGTCTGATTTAAGTATAGCAGATAACGATGCAAGATCAGTTATGCCGTTCCGTTCGCCGATTCCATATACTGTTGCATCTACGTGATCTGCCCCCCCTTCAAGTGCAGCATAGGCGTTTGCAAGAGCAGCACCCCTATCATTGTGACAATGTGCTTCTATCTCCACGCCAATTGTTTTTTTTGCCTCATAGAACAATGTCCTCATCCTTTTGGGCGACCCTACCCCGGTTGTATCCGGAAGCTGCACAATGTCCGCACCAGCCTGAGAAACCAGCCTAGCGATCTTGATAACATCCTTAATGTCATTCTTCATTACATCTACCACAGCTACTTCCACAATCCGCCCCTTGGTGGATGCATACCTAACAGCATCGAGAGTTTCTTCAAGCCTCTCCATTCTGAAAGGTAGATGTAGGGAAATGTTAGAACCGGTTTCTGCAATGCTATCCACGTCTTCCCTGATTGCTCTTCCAAGTGCAAAGATTTCAGGGAAAATATGATCAGAAACGATTCTCTCTGTTGCCCTTGCTTCAGATGGATGTGCAGGAGGATATGCGACCAGTGCACGTTTTATACCACAATCACTGATGATCCTTGCGATTTTTACCTTTTCATCTACAGTGAATGCCATCCCCGGAGCTTGCATTCCCTCACGAAGGGTATCATCGGTTATCATGATCTCCAATCCACGTTAAATATTATAATTATTGATCTAACCGGTTAGGAGGCAAATTCCTTTGAAAGAAAATATTACAATTTGAAAAATGTCTGGATAAGCTTATAAGTCCGGTATACTCAGAATTTCCGATAGTTGGGTAAATACTGTACCCTGCAACTTTAACTCGCGCTCCAGGATGCTTAGTGAATATCAGCAAACCAAAAATGGTTCATATCCAGTATATAAAAGAACGATACCTTACAGCCTTAAGAAGGTGATTCCAATGATCTAGCTACAATCTGATTGTATTGAATACGTGAAACAGTGGAATGGACGTGAATAGGACTCAGCGGTCTGGCTCATACTCAGGAATCTATCTTTGATTAGCTTCAATATCGAGGAAAATTATGTGTTTTGTATAAAAAATCAATAGAAGTGGCGATACAAAAGGAAAATAAAAAATAAAAAAAGTATTAGGTGTTTATACAGCTATCTCTTCAACGTACTTCTGTGTTGAATTTGGGAGCAGGAGCAGTATTACAGTCACTATAACAATGAATACCCATACCGTTGAGAATATCCCAACTGCATTCTTTGATCCTATATATGCCGCAATGAAAAGTATAATGATCGTCGTCGATATCCTGCTAATTGAGTAGACAAATCCAGCTGCAGTTGTTCTCACCCTCGTCGGGAAAATTTCAGCATTATACTGATGATAGAAGTTCGAGAAGTTCCACAGCATGAAAGCTGTTATAAATCCGAATATGACGGCTTCTGTCAAGCCACTGCCCACTGCAAACATAGTTCCAAAGATGCCACCTAGTACAGCGAACAGTATTATTCCAAATCTCCTTTCGATCTTGTCTATTATGAATATGTTTGCTATACTTCCGACTAAGAAGCCTGTGTATATAATTGCGGCAGCCCCTAGGACATCGTAAGATGGAAGGGTAACCTTACTGAAGAGCAGCCCTGGGGCAAATGTCACAAAACCGTAAAAAATGCCAGACTGGAAAAACATGAAGATAGCCATCAGAGCGGTTGTCTTTCTGACGTCCTTAGCGAAGATATCTTTGTAGGCAGAGACCTTCACTGGGGCTTCTATCTTATCCGTAACAGGAGGCAACTCCTTCAAACCGGTCTCTTTCTTCACCTCTGCCTCTATGTTGTCCATCTCTTTCATGGCTTCGTTCAGTTTGCCGTGAGTAGCCAGCCACCTTGGGGATTCCTTAAGACGGAACCTGATTAACCATACCAAAATTCCGGTTGCCCCCATGAACCACAGAGGTATCCTGAATGAATAGTAACCCACAGCTGCCACATAACCTGGCTGACCTAATGTTCCTATCCCACCAATAGCCGGACCGATACTGTGGGTTAAGGCCGTTATGTACACAATAATTGGTGCCGCCGTTACCGCTATGGTGTAAATGAGTGCCAGCCACGCTCCTCTCTTCTTACTAACAAACATTTCTGTTCCGTAGCTATCGACCAGTGGAAACTCTCCGCCAACACCGATACCCCCGATCATGACAAATATCCCTACCATCTGCCACGAGTTCATGAAACCTGCAATCAACATACCAATTCCAAAAACCAACTGGTTGGTAAGAAATACTGCCCTTCGCCCCCTAGTATCGGCAATTCTGCCGAAAAGAATCGAACCGATGAATTCCCCCGCAAAAAAGAATGCTGGAATTCCATAGGCAGACAGATCTCCAGTTATTCCGTAGGCGACCGCTACCAGCGTGAGTATAGCCCCATTTCCAAGAAGCATAAGGCTCTCAGCCCACTCTCCGCTTGCAAGCATCAAGGCAAACTTGATGTGAAACTTGCTGTAAGGCAGTCTCTCAAGCCTGCCCGCTATGTTCTGTTGGTCATTTGTGCTTTCCGCCATAGAATTAATACACGAACTACGTATTTTAATGTGATTCTAACCAGTTAGAATCCTCCCTTTGTTAATTAAAGTCCAATTTCGGTGGATATTTATCATTGGTTAAATATACTCAATTCAAGTAAAAATTCTTGATCTCTACATCGAAGTGCGTTCCTTGACTGGCAATAACGTCACATTTCGCTCAAACTGTACTTTATCAGGATGTTTGTCAAAAGAGCTGTCCTTACTGGAATAGAGGACATTAAGACAAATTCAGAGTCTGAGTGAGCTCCTGAACCGACTGCACCAAGGCCGTCAATTACAGGAATTCTATATTGGGAGATTATGTTCCCGTCGCTGCCTCCTCCCACAGACACGTCCTCGATCCTGATATCGAGATCAGCGCCGATCCTTTTTACTACTTCCATCGCAGCAAGAGTAAGATCGTTTTTGACCATTGGTAAGCGATTAAGCCCTCCAGTTATTGCTATCTTTGCTTCATTATTCTGTGTTTTCAATGAGTTTATGCACCCATCTATTCTCTTTGCCTCATCCAGGCTGGTTACCCTAACATCAACGGCTATGGTTGCCTTATCCGGAACAACGTTTGTTGCAGTTCCGCCCGAAATTACGCCCACATTGATAGTGGTTCCTCTTGCAATATCCTGGAATTCTGATAGTTTTTCGACTATGTGTGAAATTTCCAGTATTGCGCTTATACCGTCTTCCGGGTGTAATCCTGCATGAGCTGCCCTGCCCGTTACCGTGATTACATATGTGCCCACACCTTTCCTGCCGGTCTTCAGCTTTCCATTTTCACTTGGCTCAAGTACGATTCCGAGGGTAGCATTTTTACCAGATTCCTCGATCAGTTTCCTGGATTGAAGACTCCCTGTTTCTTCATCAGGAGTAATAAGAAATAATATCCGTTGATTTGCGTGGCTGCGTTCAAGGAGAAATTTGATTGCCCATACGCCTTGTACCAGACCTGTTTTCATGTCAAAGACGCCTGGCCCTTCGATCCTGTCGTCCGAAACCCTGAACGGCCTTCTCTCCAATGTGCCCTCTGGAAATACAGTATCGTAGTGACTTAGAACCAGGATAGCTTTACGTGTGTTTGGACCAATGAAGAAGCTGATTGCTCCAGTTCCATCGTTCAGTTTTACGATGTCGGGGTGCAGCCCGGTTCTCTTTCTGATAATTTCACAGATTGTATTTAAACAGGCATTGAGGAGTCCTATGTTACCTGAAGGGCTCTCGCATTCCACAAGATACTTGAGATCCTGGATCATCAGGGGCAGGTTTTTGGTGAAATATTCCACTGCACGTGATCCGGTTTCACCATTCACATACAACACCCTTTTCTATCGTATACTTCTCCATTACGACTTCATCGGGAA
>JAJZYV010000082.1 GCA_021797955.1 Thermoplasmata archaeon | reverse complement strand
ACATAATA
This sequence comes from Thermoplasmata archaeon, assembly GCA_021797955.1. The sequence goes on along the minus strand of JAJZYV010000082.1, from coordinate 7,390 downwards.
TATGCCTTTAAATTGTTGTTGTATGCTTTAAGGATAGGAGAGTTTTACAAGGTCAAATTAGCAATTATGGGCTTACTAAATCTATTAAACCATGAATTTTCTAAAAAGAAATACATTAAAGGAAATTTATTTTTATCTGATCATTACCCAGAAATTCCACCCATATAAAACAATAGTTGGAAGACGCATTTTTATTTGGCATTTTGACTCGATTTTCAAGTACTAAATTTGAAACAGCCTTATCCGTAAAATAAACTATACAAATAAGATTAATATGTTTCACCAATATCCTCTTTGATTAATTTGGAATCAGTATCATTCTTAATGAATGCTTTCAAGGGCGGAGGGCCTCGGAACGTTTACATTTTATCAGAATTGCTTTCGAATAATGGATTTGAAAGTTATATAATGAATTATAACGATGTTCTTGGTAATTCGGGAGGAAGCAGACAGGAAAAGCAATTTTCAGTAAACGTGATTAAGAGTACAGGTCTCTTAAACGGAATGAATAAAATGGCAAGTTTTTCGGATGATGTCAGGTTCTATAGTACTCCTATATTCTTTTTTAATCAATATTTTCTTAAACCCAAAGTTCTAAAAAAAAATAAAAAAATGGATATTTACATTTCGACATTTTGGCAATCAGTAGTGCCTGCAGATCGATTTTCTAAGAATATTAATGCTCAGCACATCTTTTTTACGCAAGCAGATGAAAGAACCTTTGGGAAAGGCAAAATGTACAATAAGATATGTGAAAGTGTCTATAATAGAAATGTTGTAAAGGTAACCCAAAGCTTGTGGCTCAAACAATTTTTGGATGAGACATACGGGGGGCTTAATGAATACATAGGAATTGGAATTGATCATAATATTTTTAAACCTATGTCAAATGAAAAGGAAAACACTATTTTCTCAATCGCACGACCTGAGCCATTCAAGGGATTTGATGTGTTTTTGAAAGCTTGCAACATTTTATCAAAATCATCCAAAAATATAAAAATAGTTATCGCTGGAGATCCAGATTTAATCAAGCGGAAAATGATCGAACTCGGATTTAATTTTAGTTATGAAGCTATAGGATGGATTTATGATGATAAAATATTAGCTGGTTTATACTCGAAATCTATTTTTGTAAACACCGGTTTGGAGGAAGCTCTGCCTATGCCACCAATAGAAGCTATGAGTTGTGGGTCTGCAGTTGTACTGACCGATATGCCTGGCGCAAAGGAGTATGCAATAGACCAAGTTAATTGTCTTCTGTGCCAAAGAGGGAATCCAAAAGATTTTGCTGATAAGATCATATTGTTACTTGAAGACGAAAACATGAGAAATAGGCTCTCCTTAAACGGTTTAAAGGCTGCTTCTAAATACAATTGGGATAGCACCGCACAAAAGTTGATTCATGTAATAAAGAGGAGTGATTCACTGAAATGATGTGGAGTATGTTATAATGGTCAGCCAGAATAAAAAAATATGTTTTTTTACAACTGCATCGCTAGGGAATTATGGAGGGGGAGAAAAGTGGCTTATTGCAATCGCAAATGATCTAGTTTCAAGGGGATTTCATGTTCAGGTATTTGGAACAAAAAACCAGAGATTGAAAAGAAAGAGTTTATTGGAAATACAAAATTACATTAATTTTGACTATGAGGAACATGAATCAAGAGGGAAGTTTTTACCTTTTATGCTAAAGAAAATTCCTGATATAAACTGTGATGTTATTTATGTTATAGGGGGATATTATTTTTTTGTTCGACAAATACTTAAATTAAGAGGAAAAAAGGTTTATGGAGGGCATGATCCGTCACTCCTTAATCCAGAGACATTTTTCAAAAAAAGACTCCTTAAATCTTTATTGCCCAAATTTAACAAAGTACATGCAATAAACAAAGAAGAAATGAAGTGGATAAAATACAACAGAAACACCCATGTTTTAGAAAATACATATTTTGGGCCAGTTATTCCATATGTAAAAAAACCAGATAATTTTACCATTTTTTTTTACGGCAGACATGAAAAAATAAAAGGCACTGATACCATCAAATATATTATCAACAATCTTGATTCTAGTATTTCATTTATTATCGCAGGTTCAGGAACTGAAAGTGAATCATTAAAAACTAATCTTAAAAACTTAACATATTTAGGATTCGTAAATGAAGAACAGCTCTATGAAACAATCAGAAGAAGCCATGCTGTGATTTTCCCCAGTTTAATTGAAGTTTCATCGCTTGTAATATATGAAGTACTTGGAAACTATACACCACTGATTTATAGGAACAAAGAGTTTAACTCATTTTTAGAGAAAATAGAATTATGCAGAAAAGCTGATACGGACCCTGATTTTTTAGCTCAGATAGAATTTCTGTATAAATTATTTGAAGAAAGAAGAGAATATTATGATGAAATATGCTCCAAACTTCCTGCAAAACTGACTAACTTTGAAAGTTATATGAATAAGTTCATAGAACTATTTATCTTGAGTAACATAGAAAGTTGAATTTCTCCAATGATTTTTATTCTTTGTTTCTCGTTTTTTCCTATAATTGAGTGCCGTTAAAGGACCTTAATGTATCGGATATGTTGAAAAAAAATTGAGTAAAATCTTCATTTTATTAGTGTTTGATTGTTATTTTCTCCATGATTTTGGTTACCTTGCGAGGTATTTTTTCCTCTCCTTCTCCTGTTTTTCAAACTTATCAAACGATTTTTCTGACAATGACCACTGAATAAGATTTCCAACACCATTGTCAACATCAACAAAATATGTTTTCCCAAAGTCGCGATTCAATTTTTCAGTGCTTGCATAATCATGTCTGTTATCTCCAGGCCTGAAGTCATTAGATATTTTTGGTTGAATGTCAGTTCCTAGCTTGTTATTTAATAAATCTACAACACCTATGAGTGATAAGGGTTTTCCAGTGCCAAGATTATAAACCCCATTCCCTTTTTCCAGCGCAAGAACATTCATCTTTGCCACATCTTTGACGTAAATGTAATCTCTTAGCTGCTTCCCATCCTCGAATAGGAAAGGCTGATGATTATTTTTAAGTCTTGATAAAAATATTGCCATAACGCCAGTATATGGATTACTAAGGCTCTGTCTTTCTCCATAAACGTTAAAATACCTAAATGCAACAGTGTCTATTCCAAGAGTATAAGAAAAGTCCATCGCTATTCTTTCTGTTGCATATTTTGAAAGGGAATATGGATTGGAGTTCTGTGGATATTTATTTTCTGTTATTCCCACAGGTTCAAGATCAGCACCGCATTCATCGCACTTAGTTTCCCATTCTCTCATCTTGAGCTGACTTATTGGTCTTACATCAGGGCTCTTTATCCCATGAACTTTGCATTTATAAAGACCCTCTCCATAAAGACTCTTTGACGAGGCAACAACAATTTTTTCAGGATACTTTTGGTTCTGTTCTGATTTTAATTTCAATATCTGTTCATACATCAAAGCAGTGGCAGATGTATTTACATCCATGTATTTCTTTGCCTGCCAAAAGCTCTGAGCTATTCCGACAGCTCCAGCAAGATGAATTATTCCATCTATTCCCTTCAATAATTTTTCCCACAATTTTCTATTTCTAATATCCCCTATAATATATTTTGCTTTTGGGTTCTTATATTCTGGTTCTACCCCATTGTGAACTTGTTTCTCAAGATTATCAACGACAACAACTGAATAACCTTTTTCGACCAGTAAATCAACGGTATGACTACCAATAAAACCCAGTCCACCTGTTACTAATATTTTACTCATCACTTCACCTTTTTTTTATTGACTTTGCCATTAGTTTGATTCCATCTTCTAATGTAATCTGTGGTTCATATCCCAATTGCTTTATCTTTGTTATATCTGCCGACCTTCTTCTTGGATCATGCTCAGGCAGTGGAAGAAATTTAATTTCGCTGGAAGAATAGAGAACTCTCTTTACTATGCCAGCGAGCTTTAAAATTTCAATCTCATTATCACTTCCAATATTGTAAACTTCACCCAATTTCCCTTTTTCAATTAACATTAAAATAGCTGAAACCGCATCTGATACATATGTAAAAGACCGGGTTTGAGTTCCATCTCCATATATTGTTAGTGGCTCATTGCTCAGGGCTTGCCTTACAAACCTGTCTAGGACTCTTCCATAAAAATCACCGCCCCTCATTCTTGGACCGTATGTATTAAAAAATCTTATTATGATATTTTTTAAACCATATTCTCTCTCATAAGCTTTTGTTATGGCATCTCCAAATCTCTTCCCCTCATCATACGGAGATCTTGTGCCCGTCGTGCTTACTGATCCTAGATAATCCTCAGAAGTAGGAATTTGTGTAGCATTACCATAAACTTCAGATGAGGATGCATACACATAAGTTGCATCTGAACGCAGTGCAATTTCAATGAGATTCTTTGATCCTATGCTATTGGAAAGGGCAACTTCGACTGGATACTTTTCCCATTCAACCCTGCTTGCATTGCTTGCAAAGTTTATGATATAATCAAATTTCTCCTCCGTATTGAAACTAATAACATCCTCTTTTATGAAATGTATTCTTTCTTTTATTGAATCCAAATTCTCGAGCAAACCGCTTGAAAGGTTATCCAAGATATGGATTTCCCATCCTTTCCTTACCAGACCTTCAGCAAGGAATGATCCAAGAAACCCGGAGCCACCGGCGATTAATGCTCTCATAATCTCCCCAGTCCATGATACTCAAATCCTATTCTTGTTGCTTCGTTTTTGTCTATTACACCCCGAGTGTCGAAGATCAAGGGACTTTTATTCATGACCCCTTTTAACTTGTTCAAATCAATGTTCTTATATTCTGAATGTTCTGTAAGAATAAGAAGAATTTCTGCATTTTTTGATGCAGAAAATATATCTCCAACAATTTTGACCTTAGTATCCTTAACATACGGATCTGACATGGTTACATTAAAATTATATCTCTTTAGATAGTCAAAAATCTCATATGAAGGTGTAAATCGGGTATCATCTGTATCTCCTTTAAAGGCTACCCCAAGAATTGTAATGCTCTTTCTCTTCTGGGCCAGTCTCAAAATTGTTTCACCAACATGTTGTGGCATGCTCCTGTTAATAATTGTAGCACTTTCCACCATTTTCAGCATGAGTCCATGCTTATTCATATGTGCCTTCAGAATATATGGGTCTTTATTCAGACATGATCCTCCCACACCAGGACCCGGTATCAAGAGTCCTGAATTTCTTGGATATTCATCCTTTGCGGATCTTAGAAGTTCTAGAACATCAACTCCAAGTTTCTCTGATATCAATGCGAATTCATTTGTAAGCCCAAGAAAAACATATCTTGAATAATTATCTACCATCTTTATCATCTCAGCTGTTTCGATGGTTGATACTTCTATTATTTTCCCACCCAGGGAACCTATGATTTCTCTACATACACTTCTGGTTTCTATGTCTGTGGCGCCAATAATTTTTGGAAGAGTCATAAAGTCTCTTATTGCCTGTCCCTCTACCATCCTCTCTGGTGAAAAGCAGAGTCCTATGTCTGATGGTACATCAAAACCAAAATTCTCTATCTTTTTCTTGACAATTTCATTAGTAGTTCCAGGTGGAACTGTTGATTTGAGAATTACAATATCACCAGTATTTAATCTTCCATTCAGCATATCTATAGCTGAACTCAGTTGTGAATAATCTATATGCTCTGAGTTAAGGTCGTATGGTGTTCCAACTGTTATTATTTTGATTTTTGCTATCTTAATATCTTCAGGATTGGAAGTAAATTTTATGTTCTTTTTAATAGTTTCATTGGATAACAGGTCATCAATTCCAACTTCTGATATTGTGGATTCTCCTTCTTTCATTTTATTTATTCTATTATGATCAATGTCAAAACCGATAACTTGATAATTCTTGGCAAAAAGCAAAGATAGAGGGAAACCTACATACCCCATACCAATAATGGCGATTTTATCCAATTCCTTTGAAAATTTTTTCAAGGTGCAACAACTCCCTTTCTATTGATCATATAATTTTCAGCTTTCAGGTATGACTCAATTGTACCAACATCCCACCAATAGTCTAGTTTTGATATATGACCGAACATTCTACCCTCCCCAGCTAATTGAGGAAACAGATCAGTTTCAAGTTTGAACTTCTTAGGAACTAGATATTTCGGTCTTTTCTTAATGAGTTCTCTATCAAAAATATAAAAACCTGAATTTACAATTGAATGTGAGTCGGGGGAAGTTGCCGATTTTTCCAAGAATTTTGAAATTTGGCCGGTTTCGTCCATTTGAATCCTTCCAAATCTTTTCGCTTCCTCGTCTTCCATGTTAAAAACAGAAGCTGTCACATAAGCTTTAACACTCTTATGAAAATCATATGTTTCCTTTAAATTAATATCTGTAACAATATCACCGTTCATAACAGCATAATCATCTTCCTCATTGATTTGTTCTAATGCCAATGATAAGTCTCCTCCAGTTTCCCAGCCTAATCCTCTTACTACCTTTACATTTTCTTTTCCTGTTTTTTCCAGAAATCTCTCTATTATTTCTAGATTCTCACTGGCAACGATAAATACCTTTTCTGGATTCAAATCCTTTACATTTTCAAGTATGTAATCCAGAACTGGAATTCCCTTAACAGGTAGAAGTATCTTTGGCAAGAAATACGATATTGGTCTAATTCTGGTCCCTGACCCAGCCGCCAGTATTACTACTTTCACTTAATCGTTATTCTTCCCGTATAAATAGAATTTACGATTGAAATGTTATCATAAATTTCGGTCAAATATACTTGAAGCTATACATCTAAATTTGGATTTTATTAGCTCAGCTGAACCGTGAAAATAAAGTTAGGACGTTACAGTTTAATTCCCACACATTTGTGATGGCACTATTTTCGAATTGTTTCTGCTTCAGGAATTGCTATTGCCTCTATTCCCAATAGTTTATTCTCAAGCCTTTCCATATTCTGTATCCACCATTCGATGATCCCGGTCTTTTCCTAGCTCAACCTTATGTTTACAGTTTTCATCCTTATCTTTCTTGACCAGTCATAATAAAAACCATGGTGTATTGGAGAATTTTCATGGCATTTGTATCTCACATTACCGCATTTCATGTAATGTTTCCATACGGTTCAAAGGGTTGCGAAGCCATGGTTCATCCAGATCATGAGACAGGTCCTCAACACGTGTCTTCAGATCTTCCATTCTGTTTTTTCCATCCATGGAAAGGAATTGAATATAGGTATATACCCACGGTATATACACCATAGATAAAGATGAAGATGATTGTTGATGGTGCAGAGAGAAAGTTGAGGGCAGTATGGTTTGAGAACGGGAAGGTAAGGATGATAGAACAGAGAAAACTTCCGGAAAAAATTGAAAT